>JBJSXS010000137.1:0-10265 GCA_046086545.1 Gemmata sp. | reverse complement strand
CGTTCATGTCGCCGGCCGCGACCCAAAGCCCGCCATAGTAACCCGGGAACGGGTCTAGGTCGACGATCATGGCCGCGGTCGCCCCGTCCCACACCCGAACGCGGGCCGCCACCCTGGGACCGGTGACAGTGATGAGGTCCGCGACCCCGTCGCCGGTCATGTCGCCGCGTGCGATTCGCACGCCCGCCCGGTATCCGTCTCCGAACGGCGTCACGCCCAATGCCAGACTCCCGTCCGGGCGGAACACGAACACCTGCGTGGTCGCCGAGCCGGCGTCGGTCGCGACGGCCCAGCCGGTCGGGTTCGCCGTTCGCGCCTGCGGGGCCGGAAGCGGGATTGGAGTCGGGGTCGGAGTCGGGGTCGGGGTCGGAGTCGGAGTCGGAGTCGGAGTCGGAGTCGGAAGCACCGGGGCGGCCGACCCATAAGGGGCGTTCACGTCGACCGGCGCAAAGTCCGTGCGGATGGGGTTCTTGTTGCCGTCCACTGTGCTGGTGACAACCAGCCCGGCGAACGTGGTCTGCCCGTTGAACGTGGCCGCGACCGGGTAGAAGAGTTGGTTGCGAATCGGGTCGGTCTGCCGGTACACGGTCGAGAGCGCCCAGGCTCCGCCGGTGAGCGTGGCGAGCCGGATCTGGCCGGCGAACTCGTTCGCGTAGGTGACCGGAAGGTGCTCGCCGGCCTCGTCGGAAAACACGATGTTCGCGCGGCCGGCCGCGTCGAAGTACAACTGCGGCGCGAACCCGGTGAACTTCGCGCCGTCGCCCCCGGCGTACCCGTCGGGCGTGCTGGCGACCACGGCGCGCGTCCACCCGCTGCCGGTGAGCGTGTGGTACATGAGCTGCGCCGCCTGCGGCGACCCGGTGTTGTACCGGTCCACGTAGAAGCTCGCGACCGCGACCTGGTCACCCGGGCCGACCGCGACGCTCGCGCCCAGGCCCGCGTCCGCGGTCCCGTCCAGCGGGGCCATCACCACGTTCGACGCCCACGCGCCCCCCCGGTTGGAGGCGTACATCAGCGTGCTGTTGACCGTCGAGAACGCCCCGGCGATGTAGAACCTGGGCGTGTATGTGACGTGCGCGTGGTTGGTCGAATCGACGGCCAGAGACAGGAACCGCGGGGCCCACCGGCCGCCGGTGAACCAGACGTCCTGGGCCAGGTCGGCGGTGTCGGCGATCTTGGCGAACCCCCACCCGCCGCCCGCGTTGGTGGCGTAGTACAGCGCCCCCGCGCCGAAGTTGCCCACCCCGGTCGCCGGGGTCGTCGTCTCGGTGAAGATCAGGTGGATCGAGTTGTTCGCACCGGCCTCGGCCACCAGGTTGTTCGGCCCCCAATTCGTCCTCCAACCGGGCGTGATCGTCTCGACCTTCTGCCACCCGGCGGCGGTGCGCGCGTAGTGCTGGATCAGGGTATGGTACAGCCCCGCGGACCCGTTCCACTGCTTCTCCAAGAGCAGCGCGTGAGGGGTCCCGTCGGACGTGAACACGAGTTGCGCGGTCTGGGCCGCGGTCTGCACGGCGTCCGTGTCGCCGTACTGTGGGGCGGTGAACACGCCGCTGGACGCGACCACCTCCGCGCGCCACCCGCCCGCTACGCGGGACTGGTACACGAGGTTCCCGCCGTTCCAGAGCAGCTGGGCCAGTTCGCCCGTCGGGCTGTACTGGGTCCAGTTGAACTCCCCGGCGGGGATGACGGAACCGGCCGGCTGGAGCCGATCTTCGAGTCGCTCCACCTGAAGCGCGGGCGGCTGCGCGCGGCGGGTCATCAGGTCACCTGACGGGTGCAAGGTTCGGATCGGGGCGGCCGAACATTCGGGCGTGTTTACCCACACCGCGACAGGGGGTCAATATCGCTTTGCGGGTGAACGTCGAAGTGTACGCGCCGGATCCGGGCGGTGTGAAGCTGGTCTCGCCCCGCAATCCCTCGTCGACGCCGCCGGGACCCGCGCTTGTTCCGGGCGACCGCCAGCGGTTCGCCCACCGGGGCGAGCGTCGCGATCCGGCCGCGCTCCCTGACCGCCCCCACCGCACGTAGAATGCGGTGATGCGACAGTTCCCCGCGATTCGCACTGAAGAACTGACCCGGACGTACCGAAAGCCGCGCAAGCGGCGATGGTGGTCGGCGGCCAAACCGCAGCAGACCGATTCCGAGCGCGACTTCGTCGCGCTGGAGCGAGTGTCGCTCGAGGTGGGACAGGGGGAGCTGTTCGGCCTACTGGGGCCGAACGGGGCCGGAAAGACCACACTCATCAAAGTCCTCACGACCCTCCTGGCCCCCTCGGCCGGCGCCGCTTATGTGGACGGCCTGGACGTGTTGACCGCCGCGGACCAGATCCGCCCGCGCATCAACATGGTGTCGGGGGGCGAGTCCAGCGGGTACGGCATCCTGAACGTGCGCGAGAACCTGTGGCTGTTCGCCCGCATCTACGGTGTGCCCACCAAGGTCGCGCGGGAGCGCATCGACCGGATGCTCGGCGTCGTCGGCCTCGCGGAGAAGGCGGCGAGCCGCATCAGTCACCTGTCGACCGGGCAGCGGCAGAAGATGAACTTCTGCCGCGGGTTCGTCACCGACCCCAAAATCCTCTTCCTCGACGAGCAGACCCTAGGCCTCGACGTGACCAGCGCGCGCGCGATCCGCGGGTTCGTCCGCGAGTGGCTGAAGGAGCAGCCCGAGCGCACCCTGCTGTTGACGACGCACTACATGGCCGAGGCCGACGAGCTGTGCGACCGGGTCGCGATCATCGACAGGGGCAAGGTGCTCGCGTGCGACACGCCCGCGAACCTCAAGCGGCGGGTACAAAAGTACCCGCTGTACGAGCTGAGTCTCGCGCCCGGCGCCGGGAGTTGGGGCACGGTGGGCGAGCTCCCCGGCGTGCACCAGGCGACCGCGACGACCACGCCCACGACCGTCGAACTCAAGGTGTCGCTGCGCGACGAGCCCGCGATCGGCGCGGCGGTGCAGGCGCTGGTGCTGGCCGGCGCCCGCATCCTGAGCATGACGAAGGTGGAGCCGACCCTCGAAGACGTGTTCATCGAACTCGTCGGCCACGGGCTGTCAGCCGCGGAAGGGGCGAAGGGGTAGACGATGTCGCTCACGCTCTTCGTGCAAGCGGTGCAGGCGCGAACGTACCCGCGGGTCGCGTGGCTGTTCCGCAGCAACGCCTGGATGATCCAGGAGACGGTGCTGCCGGTGCTGGCGGTGTCGGCGTTCGCGTACGCGTACCGCGCGATGGAAGCGCCGCCCGCGTACACCGGGTTCCTGGTGCTCGGGGCGGCGATGACCACGTTCTGGTTGAACGTGCTGTGGGGCATGGGCGCGCAACTGTACTGGGAGCGCGACTCGGGCAACCTCGAACTGTACGTGATGTCGCCGGCCCACTCACCGCGGTCCTCACCGGGATGGCGCTCGGCGGGATGACCACCACCGTCGTGCGTGCCGCCGCCATCACCGTCGCCGGGGTGCTGCTGTTCGACGTGCCGATCAACCCCTCAAGCTGGTGGCTGCTCGCGCTCGGGTTCGTGGCGACGCTCGCGGCGCTGTACGGCCTGGGGATGCTGTTCGCGTCCGTGTTCCTGCTGTGGGGCCGCGAGGCGTGGCACCTGATCGCGCTGCTGCAGGAGCCGATCTACCTGCTCAGCGGCACGAACTTCCCGGTGTCGATCCTGCCCCGCGCGCTGGCGGCGGGCGCGAGCTTGATTCCGCTGACGCTCGGCATGGACGCGATGCGGCAGGTGCTGTTCCGTACCGCCGGTCTGATGGACGTGTGGACCGAGCTGGGGGTCCTGGGCGCGCTGGCGGTGGTGTTTTTCTTCGCGGCGCGGTGGTCGCTGCGCCGGCTCGAACGGCGCGCCCGCGAGGAGGGCAAGCTCACCGTGCGGTGGCAGTAGCCGCTCGAGTCCGGACCGGCGGTCGTTTCATCTGGTTACACGGCACGAAGTTCCGTCCCGCGCCGGCACTCGGGCTGCCGAGACCGCCCCGGTGCCCCGCGAAGCGGCTCCGACGATCCCGCCCGGCCCGCGGGAGCGCGGACCGACCGTCAGCGCGAGAGAGACGCGCCGGTTCGCTGAGCAGTGGGCACTCTTCCGTGCGAAAAGCGCGCGGGCCGCTCAAAACCTCACCCCGCGACCCGCCAGAACGGTTTCACCCCACGATCCGCAACTACGTCGAGAGGCCCGACCAGTTGCGCGGTCACAAGAAGTGCTGCGACGGTCATCCGGGTCCGGGGCGGGGGCGCTCGGGCTGGTAAAGGCGTGTCCTCGGGGCGCCCGCCGGCGCGCTCGCGCGCCTCACGCACGCGCGGCCGAAAGGGGCCAAGGAGGGTGCAGACGCCCAACACCCCTCCGAGCCGTTGATACATGCTGGCTAACCCGGCGACCACAAACGGCCCGTGCGGGATTCTGTCTGCTCCGGCACCGTCCGGCCGGCGCCGGCGCGAGCGCCAGCGGGCACGAACCGGCGGTGACGGCGGCCGCGGGCCCGACGAAGGGCCAACCCAGCGGGGCGCGGCCGCGCGCGTTGTACCCTCATGAGGCCGCCCACAGCGCGCGCGCCCATTTCGCCACGCGGTTGAGTTCCACGAAGAACACCGGGGTCAGGAACAGCCCGAACGCGGTCACGCCGAGCATCCCCGCGAACACCGCGGTGCCCAGCGTGCGGCGCATCTCGGCCCCGGCGCCCTCGGCCAGCACCAGCGGCACCACGCCGATCACGAACGCCACCGAGGTCATGACGATCGGCCGCAAGCGGAGCCGGCACGCTTCCAGAGCGGCCTCCCACCGCGGGCTCCCGGCGTCCACCTGCCGCTTTGCGAACTCGACGATGAGGATGGCGTTCTTGCACGCGAGGCCCACCAGCACCACGAACCCGACCTGCGTGAAGATGTTCACGTCCTGCCCGGCGCACAGCACCCCGAACACGGCGCTCAGGATGCACATGGGCACGACGAGGATCACCGCGAGCGGCAGCGCCCACGACTCGTACTGCGCGGCCAGCACCAGGAACACCAGCACCACGCTCAGCACGAACGCGCGGAACGCGGTGTCCTTCGTTTTGAGCTGGAGGAACGCCAGCTCGGTCCACTCGGTCTTCATGGTGGCCGGCAGCGTCTGGGCGGCGTTCCGCTCCATGGCGGCCAGCGCCTGCCCGGAACTGGCGCGCGGGGCCGGGTTCGTGGTGACCGTGGCCGCCGGGTACAGGTTGTACCGCTGCACCATGACCTGGCCGCTCGCGTCCCGCACCGCCAGCACCGCGGACAGCGGCACCATCGTCTCCTTCGGCAGCGGCGCGGCCCTGCCGCTCGCGCGCGCCTGCTGCGCCGCCATCTGGTTCTCGGCCTCGATGCCGGCGCTCTTGACCCGCACCTTCTTAAGATCCGCGGACGCGCGGCGGAACCGCTCCTCGGCCTGCACGTTCACCTGCCAGGTGCGGCCGAACAGGTTGAAGTCGTTCACGTACAGCGACCCGAAGTACACCTGCAGCGCGTTCACGATGTCGCCCACCGCCACGCCCTTGGCCTGCGCCGCGTCGCGGTCGATGTTGAGCTTGAGCCAGGGGGTGTCCGCGCGGAACCCGGTGAACGCGTCCCGCAGCTCGGCATCGGAGTTGGCGCTCTCGGCCAGCTCGCGGGCGGCGGCCTCGAGTGCCTCCGGCCCGATATCGCCCCGGTCCTCGATCACCATCTTGAACCCGCCGGCGTTGCCCAGCCCGTCCACCGCCGGCGCGCCGAACACCGTCAGGTGCGCGCCGGGCACCTCGTCGGACAGGTCGCGCTGGAGCCGCGCGGCGACTGCGTCGGCCGTCAGCCCCGGTGCGCGGCGGTTCGGGAAGTCGTCCAGTATGACGTACAGCGTGGCGAAGTTGGGCGCGTTGGCGCCGATCATCGCCGAGTTGCCCGAGACGCTGACCGTGTGTTTCACCCCCGGGGTGCCGCGCGCGACCGCCTCCAGCTTCCGCATCTCCAGCTCGGTGCGCTCGAACGACGCGGCGTCAGGCAGCACCACGTTCCCCAGCCGGTACCCCTTGTCCTTCTGCGGGATGAACCCGGTGGGCGTGGTGTCGAGCGTGTGGTACGTGAGGTACAGCAGCGCGCCGTACCCCGCGAGCACCAGCAGCGAGCCGCGGAGCGCCAGCCCCACGGTGCGCGCGTACCACCCGGTGAACACGGCGAACCCGCGGTTGAACCCGGCGAACAAGAGCCCGAGCGTGCGGTTCAGCGCGCGGCTCAGGAGCGCGCCGATCAGGCCCGCGCCGCACGCGGCCGCCACCGGAACGACCCACGCCGGCCCGCCCGCGGTGGCGGGCTGGCCGGCGGCCCAGAGCCGCAGCGGGTCACGCAGCAAGTAGTACGCCGCCCCGGCGAACAGCAGCGGGAACGCCGCCGCCGGCAGCGGGTCGCGCGCCTTCGCGTCGCCGTTCGGCTTCAGCAGCAGCGCGCACAGCGCCGGGCTGAGGGTGAGCGAGTTGAACGTCGAGATCAGCGTGCTGACCGCGATGGTGACCGCGAACTGCCGGTAGAACTCCCCGACGATGCCGGAGATGAACACGCACGGCACGAACACCGCGGACAGCACCAGCCCGACCGCGACCACCGGCCCGGACACCTGGTCGAGCGCCCGGACGGTGGCGGCGCGCGGCGCCAGCCCGTGCTCGATGTGGTGCTGCGCCGCTTCGACCACGACGATGGCGTCGTCCACCACGATGCCCACCGCCAGCACCAGGCCGAACAGCGTCAGGTTGTTGACGGAGTAGCCGAGCGCCGCCATCGCCGCGAACGTGCCGACGATCGCGACCGGGACCGCGGCCAGCGGGATGATCGCGGCCCGCCAGCTCTGGAGGAACACCAGCATCACCAGGGCGACCAGGATGACCGCGTCGCGGAGCGTGTGGAACACCTCGTTGATGGACTCGTCGATGAACGGGGTGGTGTCGTACGCGATCCGGTACTCGACGCCGTGCGGGAACCGGACCTTCAGCTCGGCCATCTTCGCGCGCACGCGCTTCGCGGTGTCGATGGCGTTGGTGCCTGGCAGCTGGTACACGGCGAGCGCGACCGAGGGCCGGCCGTCGAACGTGCAGGACTGGTCGTAGCTGAGCGCGCCGAGTTCGACGCGGGCCACGTCCTTCATGCGAACCGGGCGGCTGTCCGGGTCGGCCTTCAGGATAATCTCGCCGAACTGCTTCTCGTCCGTCAGCCGCCCGAGCGTGTTGATCGTGTACTGGAACGACTGCCCGCGCGGGGCCGGCGGCTGGCCCACCTGCCCGGCCGCGACCTGCGCGTTCTGCTGCTCGATGGCGTGCAGCACCTCGGCCGCCGACAGCCCCTTCACCGCCATCTGCTGGGGGTCCAGCCAGATGCGCATGGAGTAGTCGCGCTGGCCCAGGTAGGTGATGTCACCCACCCCCGGGAGCCGCGCCAGTTCGTCGCGCAACTGGATGGTGGCGTAGTTGCTCAGCTCCAGCAGCAGCCGCTGGCGCTCCTTCTCGTCCTCGGGCGGGGGCGCGGCGTGGGTCAGGTTGATGATCATCAACTGGCTGGGCGACTTCTTCTTGACAGTGACCCCGCGGCGCTTGAGCGGGTCGGGCAGCACCGGCTCCGCGAGGTTCACACGGTTCTGCACCAGCACCTGCGCGATGTTCAGGTCCACGCCCGGCTTGAACGTGACGGTGAGGGTGTACGACCCGTCGTTCCCGCACGTCGACGACATGTACATCATGTCCTCGACGCCGTTCACCTGCTGCTCGATCGGGGCCGCGACGGTGTCGGCGACGATGCGCGCGTTGGCGCCCGGGTACACGCCGGACACCTCGACGGTGGGCGGGGTGATGTCCGGGTACTGCGCGACCGGGCGCGAGTCGAGGCCCACCAGCCCGGCCAGCACGGTCATGATGGCCAGCACCGCGGCGAAGATCGGCCGGTCGATGAAGAAGCGTGTGAACATCGGCGGTCAGAGGGCTGAGGCCACAGGTCGGAGAACAGCGGGGCGCGCTCACCGCGCCCCGCGGCGGGGCCGGGCGCGGCGCAACAGGTCGGTCAGCCGCCGCCGCAGCGCGAGCGCCCGCCCGGCGGCCGCGAGCCGGAGCGCGCCGGCCGCGAGCGTGCCCGCGGTGTCGGCGGTCGCGATCGCGCCGAGCCCGACGAACACGGCGAGCGCCGCGAAGCCGAACGCGGCGACGATCTCGTACAGCAGCGCTTCCGAGCCGAACTCGATCGCCAGGAGCAGCGCCGCGACCCCGGCGAGCGCGATCAGCACCTGCGTCACGCGCACCGCCCGCGAGCCGCCGGTCAGGGCCCGCGCGCCCCGCGTGAGCCGGTCCATCAGCGCGAAGAACACCGGCGTCAGCACCACGCCGAACAGCGTCACGCCCATCATGCCGCCGAGCACCGCCACGCCCAGCGCCTGCCGCATCTCGCCGCCGGCGCCCCGCGCGACCGCCAGCGGCAGCACGCCGAGCATGAACGCCACCGAGGTCATCATGATCGGCCGGAACCGCAGCTGGCAGGCTCCCAGAACGGCCGCGCGCAGGTCCTGGCCGGACGCCCGCGCGAGCCGGGCGAACTCGACGATCAGGATGGCGTTCTTGCACGCCAGGCCCACCAGCACCACGAACCCGACCTGCGTGAAGATGTTCACGTCCTGCTTGCCGATCCCGGTGGCGAGGACCGCCCGGTTGCCGCCAGCGATCACCCGGTCGTCCACCCACCGCGCGACCTGAACCGCCCACTCGCCGGGCTTCAGCGCCTCCGGCACCGCATGCTCCGCGTTCCACTGCCGCAGCTGCTGGAGCGCCGACCCGGGGTCGGTGGCCCACACCGCGCCGAGCGAGCACGCCACGCACACGGGCACCACCAGGATCACCGCGAGCGGGAACGCCCAGCTCTCGTAGAGCGCCGCCAGAATCAGGAACACGAACGCCACCGACAGCCCGAACACGAGGCCGCCGGTGTTCCGCGACTGCTTCTCGAGGAACGTCAGCTCGGTCCACTCGTAGGCCATCTTCTCGGGCAGCTGCTTGTCCGCGAGGCGCTCCAGCATCCCGATGGCGTCGCCGGTGCTGCTGCCGGGCGCGACGTTCCCGTTGACCGCGGCCGCGGGGTACATGTTGTACCGCGTGATGACCAGCGGCCCGCTCCGCTCGGTCACCGTCAGCAGCGCCCCCAGCGGCACCATCTCGCCCTTCTTGTTCCGCACCTTCAGGCGCCTCACGTCCTCGACCTGGTCGCGGAACCGGTCGTCGGCCTGCACGTTCACCTGCCACGTGCGGCCGAACCGGTTGAAGTCGTTCGCGTACCGGCTGCCCATCGTCCCCTGGAGGGTGGCGTACACGTCGCCCACATCGACCTGCCGCTCCAGGCACGCGTCCGCGTTGATCTTCAGCACCAGTTGCGGCGAGTTGGTCTTGAACACGGTGAACAGCCCGACCACCTGCTTCTGCTGGTTCGCCTGCTCGATGAACGCCTCGGTCTGCTGCTGCAGCGTGTCGGGGCCGACGGACCCGCGGTCCTCGATCATGATGCGGAACCCGCCGGCGCGCCCCAGGCCGCTGACCGCCGGCGCGCCGAACACCTGGACTTGCGCCTCCGGGCACCCGGCGCTGAACCGCTTGCGCAGCTCGGCCGCGATGGCGTCCGCGGTCAGGCTCTTGTGCCGCCGGTGCTCGAACCCGTCGAGGATCACGAACATCGAGCCGAAGTTCGACCCGTAGGCGCTGATGACGAACGAGTTGCCGGCGACCGCGTTCACGAACTTCACCGGCCTCGTCCTCCGCTTCCAGCCCGTAACGGCGGTGCTGCCGTCGTCCCGCCGCTCCTCGACCGGGAACACCACCTTCTCGCCGCTCTCGTTCACGTCGTCCTTCTCGGCCTCGGTCGCGGGGGTCTCGATTTCGGTGCCCAGCGCGATCCGGCTCACCTTCGACATGACCTCGCGGGTGCGCTCGGCGCTGGACGCGTCCGGCAACTGCACGCTGCAGATCATGTACCCCTTGTCCTGCTGCGGGATGAACCCGGTGGGCTGCGTGCGGAACGTCGCCACGCCCGACGCGACGATGCCGGCGTACCCGAGCAGCACCAGCAGCGGCACCCGCAGGGAGAACCCGACCAGCCTCACGTACCACGCGTTCATGCCCGCGAACAGCCAGTTGAACGCGCGCCCCAGGTACGCGAGCGGCAGGAACACGAACTCGACCGCGCGGGCGTGCGGCGGCGGCCGATAGGCCGCGGGGCGCGGGCCCTTCAGCAGCAGCGCGCACAGCGCCGGGCTGAGGGTGAG
>JBJSXS010000136.1:0-4935 GCA_046086545.1 Gemmata sp. | reverse complement strand
GCGCCGAGCCGCCCGGCCCGCACGCGCAGCTCGCGAACGAGTCGCCCGCCGCCCTCGCCAGAGCCGCGCGGGAGAAGGGCGACGCGGGGCGCGGCGCAGTACTGTTCTTCCAGCCGTTCCTCGCTTGCGCGAAGTGCCACGACTCCGAAGCCGGCACGCAACTCGGCCCCGATATCGCGAAGGCTGAAAAGGGTACAACCGCCGAACACCTCATCGAGTCGGTGCTAAACCCCTCGAAGGTGATCAAGAAGGGCTACGAGACGGTCACGGTTGTCACGGCCGACGACCGCACCCTCACGGGCCTCGTGGCGGCCGAGAGCGCGACCGAACTGACGCTCCTCGACCCGGCCGCGAACGGCAAGAAGGTCACCGTACCGAAGGCCGACATCGCGAAGCGCACCACCGCGGACAAGTCGCTGATGCCCGACGGTCTGGCGAACCTGCTGTCGGACCGGCAGCAGTTCTATGACCTGGCGCGGTATCTGATCGAAGTGGCCGAAGGCGGCCCGAACCGGGCGCGCGAGCTGCGCCCGGCCCAACCGGCGCTCGTGATCCCCGAGTACGAAAGGGACATCGACCACGCGGGCCTGATCCGCGCGCTGGACGACAAGGCGCTCAAGCGCGGCGCGGCGATCTACGCCCGCGTGTGCGCGAACTGCCACGGCACGAAGGACCAACCGGGCTCGCTGCCGACCTCGCCGAAGTTCGCGGCCCACGTTTTCAAGAACGGCAGCGACCCGCTCAGCATGTACCAGACGCTCACCCGGGGCTACGGCCAGATGCCGCCCCAGACGTGGATGGTGCCGCGCCAAAAGTATGACGTGATCCACTACCTGCGCGAGACGTACCTGAAACCGCACAACCCGGCCCAGTACGCGAACACCGACGATGCCTACCTCGCAAAGTTGCCCGCGGGGAAGGTGGGCGAGTTCGGGCCGGTCCCGGCTAGCGTCGAGCCCTGGGTCGCGATGGACTACGGGCCCGCGCTGATGAACACTTACGAGGTGGGCGGGCCGGGGCCGAACATCGCGTACAAGGGCATCGCGGTGCGCCTGGACCCCGGCCCCGGCGGGGTGTCCCGCGGCAAGCAGTGGGCGCTGTTCGACCACGACACGATGCGCCTCGCCGCCGCGTGGGCCGGCTCGCAGTTCATCGACTGGAAGGGGATTCACTTCAACGGCCAGCATCAGATACACCCCAAACTCGCGGGCGACGTTCAGTTCGCCAACCCCGTGGGTCCGGGGTGGGCCGACGCCACCGGCAGTTTCAAAGACCCGCGGTTCCTCGGGCGCGACAAGCGGCCCTACGGCCCGCTCCCGAAAGAGTGGACGCGCTTCAAGGGCACCTACCAGTACGGTGACCTCACTCTCATCTCGTACTCCGTCGGGCAGGCGGACGTTCTGGAACTGCTCGGCGCCGAGAGTGACCCCAAGAAGCCAGGCGCGGGCGTATTTACGCGCACCTTCGAGTTCGGACCGACCACGCACGACGTCGTGTGCCGGGTTGCCCCTACGGGAGTCGCGGTCGCGTTGGTGGGCGACCCGCGTGCGACGCTGGTTGAGAAGGACGGCTTCACGCTCATGAAACTCACCGCCGATCGCCAGCCGGCGGGCGTGAAGGTGCTCATTTCGAAGGGCGACGCGGACGCGCTGGCGGCGTTCGCGAAGACCACGCCGGCGCCAAAGGCGCTCAAGCCGCTGACCGAGGGCGGCCCGAAGCGCTGGCCGGAGAAGCTCACCACTTCGGTAACCGCCGGCAAGGGCGACGGGCCGTTCGCGGTGGACACGTTCGATCTGCCCGGCCGCAACCCGTGGAACGCGCTGACGCGCCTCACCGGGTTCGACTTCCTCGACGCCAGGCGAATGGCGGTCTGCTCGTGGGACGGGGACGTTTGGCTCGTCTCGGGCATTGATAAGCCCGAAGCCGGGCTCGCCTGGCAGCGGATCGCCTCTGGGCTGTTCCAGCCGCTCGGGCTAAAGGTGCGAGACGGCGCCATCTTCGTGTGCTGCCGCGACCAGATCATGAAGCTCAACGACCTCAACGGAGACGGCGAAGCGGACTTCTACGAGTGCTTCAACAGCGACCATCAGGTGACCGAGCACTTCCACGAGTTCGCGATGGGGTTGCAGGTCGACGCCGAGGGGAACTTCTACTACGCCAAGAGCGGCCGGCACGCCCTTCAAGCGCTGGTACCGCACCACGGCACGCTGCTGAAGGTCACAAAGGACGGGTCGAAGACGGAGATCCTCGCCACCGGGTTCCGTGCGGCCAACGGCGTGTGCCTGAACCCCGACGGCACGTTCTTCGTGACCGACCAGGAGGGGTTCTGGACGCCGAAGAACCGAATCAACCTCGTCGAGAAGGGCGGGTTCTACGGCAACATGTGGGGCTACACGGACCTCACCGACACTGCGGACAGTGCAATGAAGCAGCCGCTGTGCTGGATCACCAACGAGTTCGACCGCTCGCCCGCGGAACTGATCTGGGTGACGAGTGACAAGTGGGGGCCGCTCAAAGGCTCCCTGCTCAACACCTCCTACGGCATGGGGAAGATTTTCGTCGTCCCGCACGAGAGCGTGAACGGGCAGGCACAGGGCGGGATGTGTCCCCTCCCCCTGCCCACGTTCCCGACAGGAGTCATGCGCCCGCGGTTCAGCCCGACGGACGGGCAACTCTACGTCTGCGGCATGTACGCGTGGGCCGGGAACCAGACCGTGGCGGGCGGGTTTTACCGTGTGCGCTACACCGGCAAGCCGGCGGACCTGCCCGTCTCGTTGAAGGCCAAGAGCGGCTCAGTGGAACTCACCTTCACGGACCCGCTCGACGCACGGGCCGCGGCCGACGCGAAGAACTACGCGGTGAAGGCGTGGAGCCTGAAGCGGACCCAGAGCTACGGCTCCAAGCACATCGACGAGAAGCCGCTGCCGGTCTCGAAAGCGACCCTGAGCGCGGACGGCAAGACGGTGCGCCTGGAACTGCCGGACCTCGCTCCCACGTGGTGCATGGAGATCAAGTACCGCTTGAGTGGCGCCGACGGCCGCCCCGTGGGCGGCACGATCCACAACACGATCCACGCGCTCGGCAAGTGACCGGACGGTTGATCAGCGCACGCCCGGTTGCGGTCGCTCGGTGCCGAGCGCGAGCGACCTTGCGAACGAATCGCGTCGCTCTAGCTCACACCTGGCTCTCGTGACACGGATCGGGCGCCGCACCACGACGCCCTTACTCTCGTACACCGCCCAACGCATGCTGACGCCGAAACGGCCCGATGCCGGCAATATCGAGTCCCGGGCCGAGGCCCAGGTGGTGCCCGACCCGGCCCGCTGCGTGCAGTGCGGCATCTGCTCGTACAACTGCCCGATGGAGATCGACGTGCGCGCCCACGCGCACCGCGGGGCGCCCATCCAGGACAGCCACTGTCTGACGTGCAGCGAGTGCGTCAAGCGGTGCCCGCGCGGCGTCCTCAGCTTTGAGCGCATCCCGTTGTTCACCCTCTGACCCACTAGACCCGCGATGGCCGCCCACTACGTCCTCGTCGGGTCCGGGATCGCGGCCGTCGCGGCGGCCGAGGCGATCCGCGAGCGCGACCCGAGCGGCCGCATCACAATGGTGAGCCTGGAGCCGCACCCGTTCTACTCCCGCCCCGGCCTCGCCTACCTGCTCCGCGGCGACATTCCGGAGAAGCAACTCGCCGTCCGCTCGCCCGACGACGTGAAGGCCCTGAAGCTGAACCGCGCCCACGCCACCGCGACCGACGTCCGGCCGGCCGAGCACGAACTCGTCCTGAGCAACGGGACCGCGCTCCGGTACGACCGGTTGCTGCTCGCGACCGGCGCGCTGGCGGTGCCCCCGCCGTTCCCGGGCGGCGACCTGACCGGGGTGGTGAAGCTCGACTCGCTCGACGACACCAACCACATCCTGGGGCTGCGCGGGCGCGCGGCCGTTGTGGTGGGCGGCGGCATCACCGCGCTGGAACTGGTCGAGGGGCTGCACGCTCGCGGGGTCCACGTCCACTACTTCCTGCGCGGCACGAGGTACATGGCCGACGTGCTCGACGAGACCGAATCGGGCATCGTGCTCGGGCGACTCCGGGCCGAGGGCGTCGAGGTCCACCTGAACACCCAGATCAAGGAAGTGACCGGCACGCGCGGGCGGGTGTCGCGGGTCGTCACCCAGGACGGTAAGGGGCTGGCGTGCGACGTCGTGGGCGTCGCCATCGGGGTCCGCCCGCGGGTCGAGCTGGCGAAGAAGGCCGGGCTGAAGGTGGCCCGGGGGGTGCTCGTCAACGAGTACCTCCAGAGCAGCTCCGCTGAAGTGTTCGCGGCCGGCGACGCGGCCGAGGTGTTGGACCCGGCCAGCGGCAAGACCACCCTGGACGTACTCTGGCCCACGGCCGTCACCCAGGGGCGGATCGCCGGGGCCAACATGACCGGGGCCGGTGTCGCGTACACCAAGTCGGTACCGTTTAACGTCACACAGATGACCGGGCTAAAGGTGACCATCATCGGCGCCGTCGGGGGGGGCACGAACGAGGACCTCGTCGCCATAACCCGGGGCGAGAGCGAGGCGTGGCGCATCCTGCCGAAGTCGTGGGTCGTGAGCGACCGCGACGACGTGAACCGGGTGCGCCTTGTGGTCGGGGAGCGGGCCATCGCCGGCGCGCGGGTGATGGGCGACCAGACGTGGTCCCGGCCGCTCCAGAAACTGATCCTCGGGCGGGCCGACGTGAGCACGATTCGCGAGGAGTTGAGCGGACCCGACGCGCTGGCGCGGCTCGCCCGGTTCTACCGGCGGTGGGAGCAGGCGCGCGGGCCGGGGTGAGGAGGGGTCCCGATGGCTGGTGGCAAAGCGACGTGCCCGAACTGCAACGGCTCCTTCCTGCCGCTCGGGGACGGGGCGGAGGTGTGCCCGCACTGCGGCGCGGAGGTGGGCGCC
>JBJSXS010000135.1:0-4991 GCA_046086545.1 Gemmata sp. | reverse complement strand
CGGCTCGATCCCGCCCAGCAGCAGCAGCAGCGCCAGAACCGGCGCGCCGACGAGGAGCAGCATCAGGATCGGGAGCAGCGCGCCAACGAGCTTGCCGAGCACGATTTCGTAGTCGCGCATGTCCGTGAGCAGCAAGAGTACGAAGGTGCGGCGGTCCTTCTCCTGGGAGACCGCGCTGGCCGCCGAGAGGGTCGCGAAGAACAGCGTGAGCAGCAGTTGCACGAAGGCGACGATCTGGAACAGCCGCAGGCCGAAGTTCGCGACCTCGCCGAGGGTGGCGTCGCGCGCGAACCCGACGGTCGCCTGCCAGGTCGTGATGCCGAGGACACCGAGCAACCCGATCAGCGCGGCGCGCTGGCCGCGGTGGCCGGTGCGCCGCGGGACGGTGACGAGTTCGCGGTTGAAGATCGGGCCGAGCACGCACACCTCCCGTCGGAACTTAACAGCAATAGCTTATCGTCTATGAGAGCCATCGTCTTTGCGATCAGCGGGTGCCCAGCCGGCTGGCTCGGGGCCTACGGTAACGACTGGGTCGGCACCCCTAACCTGGACCGACTCGCGGCCGAGGCGGTCACCTTCGACCGCCACATAAGCGACAACCCCGACCCGTCCGCCGCGCGCCGCGCGTGGCTGGGCGGACCTGCCCAACCGGCCGCCCGCGCTGAAGGGAAGGGGCAGGAAAACACTGGCGAACCCGAACCGGCCGCGGTACGCGAAGGTTCCGCAGCCGCCTTCCCGTCGGCTATGGGGGTTTCAGGCGCGGGTCTGTTGACCTGCCTCGTGCGTGCCAACCACCCCGACAACGACGCCCCCGACTGGTTCAACGCCGGCTGGGGAGAAGTGTTCGACGCGCGCCCGCGCCCCGACGACGATTCACCGCTCGATGGACTGCTGCGCGCGTGGCCCGCGCTGCTCGACCGCCTCGGCGCCGCAACTGATTTTTTGGTGTGGGTCGAAATCGATCGCCTGATCCCGCCGTGGGACGTTCAGCAGGATGTGTTCGACGCGTACTACGGCGACGAGGACGATCATGAACCGAAGCCCTCGGTCGGAGTCGACGCGAAGAGGGAGTCAGGAGAAACTGATCCGGGAGCGGAAGTGGCGTCGGAGGCGTTCGTTCAGGCGAGCGATGAGAACGACATCGACTCCTCGTGCCTCGTTCACGAGTCCCCCTGGGCCGAGCGCGTGCCGCCGTGCGCGGACCCGCCGACCGGCCCGTTCGACAGCACCGATCTCGACGCGTGGGACTGGCTGCACAGCACGTTCGCGGCCGTCGTGACGAAACTCGACGCCGAACTCGGCGCGCTGTTCGACGCCTTGCGAGAACGCGGGTTCGACCAATCGGCCGCGTGGCTCCTGACATCCGACTTCGGCCATCCGCTCGGCGAACACGGTCAGGTCGGCCTGCACCGGCCGTGGCTGTACGAAGAACTGGTTCACCTGCCGCTGATCCTTCGCCTGCCGCGAGGGGCGCAGCCCGGGCGCCGAGTGAGCGGGTTCACACAACCCCCCGATCTGTTTCCAACGCTGCTCACGCTGCTCGGTGTCGCGCCGCCCGCGGGCACCGCGGGCTTCGACCTGCTTCCGCTCGCTCGCGGCGAGGCGGAGTCGCGGCGCGATTGTGCCGTAACCAGGTTCGAATTGGGCGACGCGGCCGAGATCGCGCTCCGCACGTCCGAGTGGGCGCTGCTGGCACCAACAAAAGTGCCCGAGGGTGACGCGCCGCGAGAGCCGCAGTTGTACGAGAAGCCAGATGACCGCTGGGAGGTGAACGACCTGCGCCCGAGGAACGTCGACCGCGCTGACGAGCTCGAAGCGCGGTTGCGCGCAGAGCTCAAGACGCTTTGAGCCTCACAGGCTCAGGACCACTTTTCCAAAGTGCGCGCCGCTGTCGAGGTGCTTGAACGCCGCGACAGGGTGCGCGAATGGGAACACGCGGTCGATCACCGGCTTCAGTTGCCTCTCGGCGATGAGCGCGTTCATCGCCTCGAACATCTCGCGCGAGCCGACGAACACGCCCTGCACGCGAACCGACTTCATCAGAACGAGCATCGGGTTCACCGCGCCGGTGCCCGCGAGGACGCCGATCAGCGCGACGTGGCCGCCGGTGCGCACCGCCTTCAGCGAACGCTCGAGGGTGGCCGCGCCGCCGACCTCAACGACCACATCAACGCCGCTCCCGCCGGCCTGCTGGCGCGACCACTTGTCCCAATCGGGGTTGGCCCGGTAGTTCAGCCCGGCGCTCGCGCCGAGTGCCGCCGCCCGCGCGAGCTTGTCATCGGTGCTCGAGGTGACGTACGCCTTCGCGCCGAGCGCGTGGGCGAACTGGAGGGCGAAGACCGACACCCCGCCGGTTCCCTGGAGGAGCACCGTGGTGCCCGGCGCGGTGCCGGCGGCGGTCAGCGCGTTCCAGGCCGTCACCGCGGCGCACGGCAGCGTTGCGGCCTCTTCGTAGCTCAGGTGCGCCGGGATCGCGACAGCGGCGCGCTCGTCGACGGCGATCAGCTCCGCGAACACCCCGTCGCGGTCGCTGCCGTATGTGACCCTCGCCGCGGAGTGGGTGATCGGTCCGCTCACCCACTCCGGCATGAAGGTGTTCGCGACGCGGTCGCCCACCTCGAAGCGCGACACGCCGGCCCCGATGCCAACCACCTCACCGGCGGCGTCGGACCCGAGCACGCGCGGGAACTGCAGCTTGGCGTTGTAGTGCCCCTTCGCGAGCAGCAGGTCGCGGTAGTTGAGCGACACCGCCCGGACTCGCACGAGTAATTGCCCGGGCCCGGGCGTCGGGTCGGGCCGGTCGGCGACGCCGATGTTGTCGAGGCCGAACCCGGACTGGAGGGCAAGCACTTTCATCGTGAGGTTCCGGTTCGAGAGTGATCGCAACAAAGATCGACAACGCCGTCCCGGCGCTGCCGCAAGCGGGATTATGCGAATTCCCGGTTCTGTCGTCGCGAGCGGGTGTGGTAAAATGCTGGTGCTCACGGGGCGGTCGCCATCTCGCATCGGGTCTATTGCCCATGGATTCGTCGAGCTCCCTGAAACTCGATGAGAACTTGGCCCGGTTTCTAGCGGCCTACGGCCAGGAACTGGATGGCTGGGACGCGCGCGCCCCTACGGTCCAGGCCCCGTACGCGGTTCCCGACTTCCCGCCCGCCCCCAGCGAGCGCCCGGTCACTCCGCACCCGAGTACCGGGAACGAGGGGTCTCTGGGCGAACTGCTTCCGGACCACCGCCCCGCCGAACCCGCCACAGTCACGCCCCCGCCGGGCGGGGTGCACCGGATCGGCCGGTTCGAGCTGCGCCGGCAACTCGGCAAGGGCGGGTGCGGGATCGTGTTCCTGGCCTACGACCCGAAGCTGCGGCGGGAGGTCGCGCTCAAGGTGCCGCGGCCCGAGTTGCTGCTGAACCCGAACGCCAAGCGACGGCTCAAGCTCGAGGCGCTGGCCGCGTCCGAGTTCGACCACCCGAACCTGGTGCCTGTGTACGAGTGGGGCGAGGTCGGGCCGGTGTGCTTCATCGCGACCGCGTTCTGCCCCGGTCAGACGCTCGCCGGGTGGATCGACCGGCAGGCGTTCCCGGTCCCGGTGCGACAGGCGGTGCGGCTGATGGTCACGCTGGCCGAAGCGGTGCAGCACGCGCACGACCGCGGCGTCTTGCACCGCGACCTGAAACCGAACAACGTGATCCTCCAGGAGATGCGGGTCGAGAAGAACGACGAGCCGCCGGCGGGGAGCGTGCTGCTGCGCGGTGTGCACTACGTGCCCCGCGTGGTGGACTTCGGGCTCGCCAAACTGACCGAGCGGGGCGGCCCCTCCGAGACCGGCACGCGGCAAATCTTGGGCACCCCGAAGTACATGGCTCCGGAGCAGGCGCAGGCGCGGCGCGAGGACATCGGCCCGCCCGCGGACGTGTACGCGCTGGGCGTGGTGCTGTACGAACTGCTGGCCGGCCGCGCGCCGTACGACGGAGCCACCGACGTCGAGGTGCTGCGGCAGTCGGTCGAGGGCAAGGCGACGCAGCCGCGGGACCTGCGCCCGGACCTGCCGCGCGACCTGGAAGCCATCTGCCTGAAGGCGATGGCCCGCACCACCGCCGAGCGGTACCGGACCGCCATCGACTTCGCGGACGACCTGCGGCGGTTCCTCGACGGGATGCCGACGGTGGCGCGCCCGCTCGCGTGGCCCGGGCGCGCGGGCCGCTGGTTGCGCCGCAACGACCAACTGGTCGCCATCGTGGTGCTGGCGGTGATCGCCGTTACGGTTACGGGCCTGGGAACCTGGAACTCGTACCGCGGGTCGCGCCAGACGGCGCAACTGCGGACCGACCGGGACACCCTGTCGCGGGACCAGGCCGACCGGCACCGCGGGGACCGGCAGCGCGAGTACGCGCAGCACGTGCGCGACGCCTTCCTCGCCTGGCGCGGCGGGAACGCGCGGGCCGCAGCCGGGCAACTGGATGCTGCCCGCCGCGAGACCCTCGCGCTCAACGAGTCGCCCGACTTTGTACACGACTACGTGTCCAAGCTGTCAAAGGTCGACCGGCTCACGATCGTCTGCCCGGTCGGAGCGGTGACCGCGCTGGCAGTTGCACCCGACGGTTCCCGTCTCGCCACGGGGCACGCCGACGGCACGCTCGCCGTGTGGGACCGGCGCACCGGCAGGTCCCTCGGCCGGGCAAAGGCGCACGACGGCGAGGTCTCTACCGTCGCTTTCGCGAACGGCCTGCTCCTTTCGTCGGTCTGCAAACACGACGTGCCGGCACCGGTTCACCTTTGGCTCGTTAGCGACGAGCCAACCCTCGTCAGGCACTTGCTACGGGAGGTGGGCATCGAGGTCACGTGCTTCGCGGTGAGCGCGGACGGAAAGTCTGTGGTTCTGGGCGATGCCGATGGCGGTTTGCGACTCCATCTTGGGCCACCTTGTTACCACAGCCGGATACAGATTGCCTGAATCACTCACACCAGGTACTGATTTGTCCAAGATCCCTGC
>JBJSXS010000134.1:0-6158 GCA_046086545.1 Gemmata sp. | reverse complement strand
CCGCTCCAGCTCGCGCTCCTCCCGGGCCTGCGGGGGCTCCCCCCCGCGGGGCACGCCGCGCTGCTCGAGTGGCACGCCGCGGCCGGTGGCGGCGGGTGCGGCGGCGGGTGCGGCGGTGACTGACGCCCGACTCGCGCGCGGCCCGGCGAGCCGCGGCTCTCGCCGCGAACGCCGCTCACGGCTTGCCGAACAGCGACCAGCCCTTGCTGCCGCCTTCGCCCTCGCGGAACAGCACGCCCTCGCGGTGGAACTGGCGCACCGCGGCCCACAGCGCCACCGCCACGCACAGCGCCAGCGTGCCGAACACGACCGGCACGTACCCCCAGGGGAACGGGTCCGGGCGCACCGACATCAGGCGCTGTTGGAACAACAGCGCGTTGCCCACCGGCACCCACCGCGTGAAGTGGTCCAGCTCGATGCCCGGGGTCATGCTCCAGTACGCCAGCGGCAGCACCACGAAGAACAGCGGCACCATGTAGTAGTTCCCCTCCTTGGTGCTCCGCGCGAAGATGCCCAGGCTCAGCGCCAGCGCCGCGAACAGCATCGCCAGCGGGACCGCCGTCAGGATGCACGCGGCCAGGCCGGGCAGCGAGATCAGGCCGTGGCCGAACAGCCCGGGCGCAAGCAGCGGGGCCACGGCCACCGCCACCAGCATCAGCAGCACGTTCCACATCGCGGTGCCGAAGCTGAAGCACGTCGTCGCCAGGAACTTCCCCAGCACGATCTCGGTGCGCTCCGCGGGGCTGATGAGCAGCGTCTCCATCGTGCCGCGCTCCTTCTCGCCCGCGGTCATGTCGATGGCCGGGTAGACCGCGCCCGTCAGCATCCACATGACCAGGAGGAAGGGAATCACCTTAACGAGCATGTCGCGCAGGTCGTCGGCGATCTTCTTCTCGCTGGTCTTCTCCGACTGGGGGTCGCGGATCTCGACCGGGTGGTCGAAGTCGAGCGGGAGCTCGCGGCGCGCGAACCGGGCGCCCTTCACGTCGTCGCCCCAGCGGTGCAGAACGCCCGTCGCGCGCTGCACCGCGAGCTTCGAGTTCTCCTCGCCGTCGCGCCCCAGCACGCGGACCACCGGGCGCTCGCCCCCCTCCAACTTCGCCCGCGTGCCCGGCTCGATGACGATGATGGCGTCCACCCGGCGGGCCGCGAGCTGCTCGCGCAGCGCGGCGTCGGTGGCCGCGGCGAGCGGGCGCACGCTGAGCGGGGCCGCGTCCAGCTCGTTGGCGCCGTACCGCGGGGCGAACTGCCCGTCGGGGCCGAGCAGGGGCGGGAACGCGCGCATCTGCGCGGCGGCGCCGCCGGCCCCGCCCGCGACGGGCGTCAGGTCGGGTTCCGCCTCGGGCAGGTGCTCGGCCCCGCTCACCCCGACGACCAGCTTCTTCTCCTTGAGGGCGGTGACGAACAGCACCCCGACGCCCACGAACAGCGGGTACATGAGCACCGGCAGCCCGAGGATCAGGAACAGCGTGCGGCGGTCCCGCAACTGGTCGCGGACCTCGCGGGCGGCGATCAACTTGACGACGGACCAGCGCATGAGCCCGGCCTTGTGAGTCGAGGGGGCGGTCTGTGTGTTATAGCGTGTGCCGCTGTCTCGCGCGCGGGCGCCTGCGTACAACGTGTTCATCTCCGGCGGCACGGCCCCCTCGGGGGGGAGCGCTGAAATGCAGACCAACAACGTCCCGAACGTCCCATGAGGTGAGCCATGCGACCCGCAGCCCTCGTCCTCGTCTGCGCGTGCGCCGCGCTCGCGCCCGCGGCGCGCGCCGCCGACAAGCGGCCCATGAAGGTCGAAGACCTGTTCGCGCTCAAGCGCGCCGCGGCCCCGCAGGTCTCGCCCGACGGCAAGACCGTCGTGTATCAGGTGACCACGGTCGACCCGAAGGCGAACAAGAGCAGCACCGCGCTGTGGCTCGCGCCGGCCGACGGGCGCGCCGAGCCGAAGCAGCTCACCGACCCGAAGGGCAAGAAGGACACGAACCCGCGGTGGTCGCCCGACGGCGAGCGCATCCTCTTCGAGTCGACGCGCACCGGCACGCCGCAGCTGTGGGTGCTGGCCGCGGGCGAGGAGCCGAAGCAGCTCACCGACGTCAGCACGGGCGCCAGCAGCGGGGTCTGGTCGGCCGACGGCAAGAGCGTCGCGTTCGTGTCCGCCGTGTACCCCGCGTTCAGCGAGAAGCCGTTCGCCGAGTCGAACAAGCTCAACCAGGAGAAGGATGAGGCGATCGAGAAGAGCCCGGTGAAGGCGAAGACGTTCACCCGGCTGTTCTACCGGCACTGGGACGACTACGTCGGCGACAAGCGGCAGCACCTGTTCGTGTGCGGCGCCGACGGCAAGGGCACGCGCGACGTGACGCCCGGCGACCGCGACGCCAACCCGACCTCCTCGACCTTCGACAGCGGCGACAACTTCACCTTCACCCCGGACGGCAAGCACCTGGTGTTCACCGCGGTGCCCGAGAAGGGCGAGGCGTGGAGCACCAACTACGACCTGTGCCGTGTGAGCGTGAACAACACCTCGCCGAAGTGGGAGGCGCTGACGGCCGACAACAAGGCCGCCGACGGCGGGCCGAAGTTCTCGGCCAGCGGCAAGAAGCTCGCGTGGCGCGCCCAGAAGAGAGCCGGGTACGAGGCCGACAAGTGGGACATCCTCGTCGCCAGCTGCAACCCGGACGGCACGCTCGCGGGCAAGCCGTTCAGCGCCACCGCGAAGTACGACGTGTCGGTGAACGAGTTCGCCTGGAACGGCGAGTACGACCGCGCGTTCCTGTTCACCGGGGACGCCGACGGGCTCACGCCCATCTTCATGGTTCAGGCGGAAGGAACCGGGTTCAAGGTCGAGTACGCGAACGGCACCTGCGGCGCCCTCTCCACCTCGAAGCAGCGCAACATGCTGGCGTTCACCGAGGCGACGATGCAGTCCCCGGCGGACGTGAAGACCTACTGGTGGCCCGGCGAGAAGCCCAAGCCGCTGAACGTGAGCAAGGTCAACGACCAGCTGCTCGCGGAACTGGACCTGGGCAAGCCGGAGTCGGTCGAGGTGCCGGTCGAGGGCGACCGGACGGTGCGCCACCTGTTCATGCCCGCGACGGGCACGGTGGGCATGCAGATGTGGGTCCTGAAGCCGCCCGGGTTCGACGGGTCGAAGAAGTGGCCGGTCGCGTACCTCGTCCACGGCGGCCCGCAAAGCGCCTGGGAGAACGCGTGGAGCTTCCGGTGGAACCCGCAAGCGTGGGCGGCGCAGGGCTACGTGGTGGTGATGCCGAACCCGCGGGGCAGCACCGGGTTCGGGCAGAAGTTCGTGGACGAGATCACCGGGGACTGGGGCGGCAAGTGCTACCGCGACCTCGTCGCCGGCCTCGATTACGTCGAGAAGCTGCCCTACGTGGACAAGACGCGCATCGCGTCGGCGGGCGGCAGCTTCGGCGGGTACATGATGAACTGGTTCGCGGTGTCGGACGTGGCCCCGCGGTTCAAGTGCCTGGTCACCCACTGCTCGGTGTGGAACTTCGAGAGCATGTGGGGCACGACGGACGAGTTGTGGTTCGACGAGTGGGAGCACGGCGGGCTGCCGTGGGAGAAGCCGCAGAAGTACGCGGAGTTCTCACCGCACAAGCGGGCCGGGAACTTGGCGAGGCACAAGACCCCGATGCTCATCATCCACAACGACCTGGACTTCCGGTGCCCCATCGGGCAGGGTCACGAGCTGTTCAGCGCGCTGCAGCGCCAGGGGGTGCCGTCACGGTTCGTGAATTTCCCCGACGAGGGCCACTGGGTGCTGAAGCCCCAGAACAGCGCCCACTGGCACAAGGAAGTGTTCGCGTGGCTGGGCAAGTACGCCCCGCCCGGGCCGCGATGAGAGGAGGGGCGAAGGGGAGCGTAAGACATGAGCGCGCTGGCTCTGTCTTTCTCTCCCCTTCGCCCCTTCTGTGACTAGGCGGCCGGTTCGACGCTCACCCCGAGCGGATGCCCGCCATTCTCCACAACGGGGTCGGCCCCGCACGAGCGGATCTGGTCGGCCTTCAGTTCGGCGACTTCCAGCGCACCGATCCAGACCGCGGACTTGCCCTTCTTGTGCGCCTCCAGCATGAGCCTGACGCACTTCTCCAGGGTGTACCCGAACACCCTGCGCAGCACGCCGACGACGAACTCCATCGTGTTCTTGTCGTCGTTGTGCAGGATGACCGCGTAGGGCGGCTGGCGCCGCGTTTTGGTGTCCTGTTCGGGAACGACTTCGGGGGTCGCGGTGTCCATGAGCGCGTTTCGCTCCGACCGGTGGGCGGTGAACGCGGGGGATTATAGCGCGCGGGCTCCAGTGCGGGAAGAGACAAGCGCCGGCGGGGGTGCGCAAGAACGAACCCCGCCGGGAGGCGGGGTTCGCGTGGGCATCAGTCCTTCTTCGGCGGTGGGTTGCCGCCCGGGCCGCCGGGGAACCCGCCGCCGGGGCCGCCGAACCCGCCCGGGCCGCGGGCGCCGCGGTCCTTGAGCTCCTTGAGCGTCTTCTTCTGCTCGTCGGTGAGCAGCTTTTCGAGCTTCGCGTCGACGTCCTTCTGGATCGCATCGAGGTCTTTCTTCTGCGCGTCGGTCAGCTTGAGTTGCTCCCGGACCGCCGGGGGAAGGACCGTCCCGGGCGCGGCGGGCATCCCGAACCCGCCCTTGCCGCCGAACCCGCCGCCCGGACCGCCGAACCCGCCCTTGCCCCCGGGCGGCCCGCCCTTGCCGGGTTGCTCGGCCCCCTTCCCGCCGGGCTGCTGGGCGGAAGTGAACGACACGGTCGCGAGGACGCTCGTCACGAACAAGCCGGCCGCTACCAGACGCATCGCTGGACCCTCGTGTGGAGTTGATCTGCCGTCGTGGTAATAAACGGCGGCCCGCCGCATCCGAGACGCGCGGCGGTGAGTTTTTCCTCCGCTGCTCAACGGAGAACGCGGCCGTAGCATGTGAGCATGGGGGACGCGGTGCTTGCGCTCGTCGGGTTCGGCCTCGCGTGGGTCGGGCACGCCTACGTCTGGACAACGGTACTGAACCACCTGTACGGGCGCCCGCTCCCGAAACCGCTCCTGAAGCTCTGGCGCCTGTGCACCGCCGTGGCGGTCCTCGCGCTCCCGCCCGTCGCGTGGGCCGCGTCGGTTCCCGGCCCGCTGTTCGCCTACACGGTGGGGTGCCTCTTCTTCGGCGCGGGGGTGTACCCGCTCGTCAACCTGTACCGCGGGCTGCGGAAGCCGCCGCCGTGCGCGGTGCACGAGCGCACGCGGACGCTCGACCTGTGGCCCGAGTTCGGGGAGAAACTCATCGGCGACGGTAAGGGCCGGCGCGCGACCCGCGTGCCGGGCAATTGCGTGTTCAAGTTCGACATCACCGAACTGACCCTCGCGCTGCCGAACCTGCCCCCCGAGTGGAACGGCCTCACCGTCCTCCTCGTCAGCGACCTGCACTTCCACGGCACGCCGAGCCGCCTGTACTTCGAGCGCGTCATCGACGAGTTGACCGCGGGGCCGGTGCCCGACCTGGTGTGCCTCGCGGGGGACTTCGTGGACAGCGACACGCACCACGAGTGGATTCCGCCGCTGCTCGGGCGCTTGCGCGCCCGCGAGGGGCGGCTCGCGATTCTCGGGAACCACGACGGTTACCACTCGCCGGACCGCGTGCGCGGGGCCCTCGCCGCGACCGGCTTCACGGTTCTGAGCAACACCTGGCTCGAGACCACGATACGCGGGGTGCGGTGCGTCGCGGTCGGGCACGAGGGCCCGTGGTTCGCGCCGGCGCCCGACCTGAGCGGCGCGCCGGTCGGCCCCTTCCGGCTGTGCCTGAGCCACACGCCGGACAATTTCTACTGGGGCGTGCGGAACGGGGTCGGGCTGATGCTGTGCGGGCACGTCCACGGCGGCGGGATCCGCGTGCCGCTCGTCGGGTCGATCTTCGTGCCGAGCGTGTACGCGCGCCGGTTCGATCAGGGCGTGTTCGAGCGCGGCGGCACGGCGATGGTGGTGAGCCGCGGCGTGAGCGGCAAGGAGCCGCTGCGAATCCGGTGCAACCCGCAGGCGGTACGCGTTACACTGATCCCGGCGCACACGGCGCCCGCGGCGCGGTAACGGAACCGACTCCCATGCGAACCCTGCTCACGCTCCTGACCCTCTCGGCCGCGGTCGCGGCGGTGC
>JBJSXS010000133.1:0-6012 GCA_046086545.1 Gemmata sp. | reverse complement strand
GAGGGAGTGCGATCGGACGAGGGGATACGGCGGCCGGCGGGAGGGAACGGAAGGGACGTCGTCACAAAAAGCAGTCCCGGACACGGTTTCGCCGCTGCCGGGCGAGCCGAGCATGATGACGTTGTGGCCGCCAGCGCCGGCGACCACCAGCGCGCGCTTCGCGAACTCCTGCCCCTTCACGTCGGCGAAGTCGATGCTGTACTTGTTGAGTCGCCCCTCGATCTCATCGACCGGCGGCGACACCGGGTCGAGGGGCACGGCGCCGGTCACGATGCCGACCGCGTCCGCGAGCGACCCGACGCCGTACACCTCCAGCTCGCGCACCACGGACGCTTCGCGCGCGTTAGCCAGCGGGACGATCAGCCTGGCGAGGCCGCGCGACCGCGCCTCCATCGCCATCGACAGCGCGCCCATCACCGGCCGCACGGTGCCGTCGAGCGCGAGTTCCCCCACGAGCGCGAACGTGTCGAGTTCGTCCGCGGCGACCTGGCCCATCGCGGTGAGCAGCCCGAGCGCGATGGGCAGGTCGAACGCGCCCGCGTCTTTGCGAAGGTCGGCCGGGGCCAGGTTGATGACGGTGCGCCCGTGGGGGAGCTGGTAGCCCAGGTTCACCAGCGCCCGCTCGATGCGGTGGACGCTCTCGCGCACCGCCGCCTCCGGCAGGCCCACCAGTACCGTCTTCGGCTGCGCCGCGGGCGACGTGTCAACCTCCACGTCCACCGGCACCGCGTCGATGCCGAGCAGCGCGAACGTGCGGAGCTGGGCGAGCATGGGGCACCGCGGAAGGGTTCAAAAATCAAGAACGCACGGTCTAGCGCGAGCGGCATCGGGGGGCCGCCGCGAGGGCGCTCTGCTCTGCCCTCGTCAATTTCTAACGGTTCCTTGTTCACTGTTCATTTCTTCACCTTCTCCGACGGCTTGTTATCGATGGCGAGGCGCCGGACGGCGAACGCGGCGGTGCCGACAATCGGCATCACCGTGGCGGCCCAGATGAGGGTGATGAACGCGCCCGGGCGGACCAGCAGCTTCTTCTTGCCCGGTTCCATCGGGTCGTCATCGTTCGACTCCAGGAACGAGCCGCTGAGCCAGTCGCGCATGTTCAGCAGGCACAGGATGTCGAGGACGATCAGGGCGATGCAGATGACGAGGGCGATGACGCCCGGCGCGAGGTGCCTGATGTAATCGTTGGTGTCCGGGGCCCACACCCGCTTGGACTCGGCCTTCTGGCGGGTCTGGTTGTTGAACCCGCAGTGGATGCACACGACCGCGTCCGGCGGGTCCAACTCCTTGGCGCAGTGCGGGCACCGCGGCTTGTCGAACTCCTCGATGGCGCTCAGGGGCTTGGGCTTAGCGCCGCCGTCGCCCTCGTCGTCGTCGTCCGCGAACCGGGACGCGGGCGCGGCCGGTTTCGGCTCCTCTTTGGGCGGGTCCGCCTTGGGTTTAGCCGCCGCGGGCTTGGCCTTGGCCGCCGGGTCTTCCGCCACGAACGGGTGCCCGCAGTGCTTGCATTTGATCTTCTTGCCGAACACGGACTCGGGCACCTTGAGCGCCTTCGCACAGTTCGGGCACGGCATCTCGGTGGCGGTCGGCATTAGCGGCTCTCGGTCGTCGGGTGCGGGGCGCGGTTGCGAAAAAACCGGCGGGGCGGGGCATAAACTCGGACGCCCCGGGATCAGTATCCTAGAAAATAGCGTATCCGCCCTCTGAGTTCCAAGTTCCAGAGTTGCAAGTTCCGGTCGGCGGCAAAAGTCGAGGCCGGCTCGAACCGGGAACGCGGGCCGCCGGAACTCGGAGCTTTCCTTGGTGCCCGCGTGCCGCAAGCCACCCTCGAGCCGCCTGTGACATTCGCGCCGCTCTCCAACGATCCCGCGCCGGGCGTGGACCCGCCCGGTACACCGACTCGCGAGCCGCGGCTCCTGGTCACCATCGCCACCTACAACGAGGCGGGCAACATCGCGACCCTCATCGCGGACATCCACAAGGTGGTGCCGCACGCGGACGTGCTGGTGATCGACGACAACTCGCCGGACGGCACCGGGCGGATCGCCGCGGCGCTCGGGGAGACGGACCCGCGGGTTCACGTGCTGCACCGCCCCGGGAAGCTCGGGCTCGGCACCGCCACCCTCGCCGCCATGAAGTTCGCGATGGCCCGCGGCTACGACTACCTGCTGAACATGGACGCGGACTTCAGCCACCCGCCGCGGTACCTGCCGGGCATCCTGGCGGGCATGAGCACCAACGACGTGATGATCGGCTCGCGGTACGTCCGCGGCGGCGGCACCGAGAACTGGCCGCTGGCGCGCCGGGCCATCAGCCAGAGCGTGAACATGCTGGTGCGGTTCCTGTTCCGGATGCCGGTGAAGGACGCCAGCGGCGCGTTCCGGTGCTACCGGGTCGCCACGCTGCGGGCGGCCGAACTGGACCGCGTCCGGTCCCGGGGGTACTCGTTCCAGCAAGAGGTGCTGTTCCGGTGCTTCAAGGCCGGGGCGAAGATGGGCGAGTTCCCCATCCTGTTCGAGAACCGCCGCGCCGGGGTCAGCAAGGTCAACAAGAAGGAAGCCGTCCGCTCGATGAGCATGATCCTTTACATCGGCCTGCGCAACGTGTTCGGCCTCGAACAGCGCCGCCGGTAGGGGATAACAGGGGCGGAGCCGCGGACCGGGGTTGCCGCCCCGAGGGGCGGTCAAGATCCGCCGAGTTCTCTGCCGCCTGTTCTCTCCCCTCCGTCGGTGTGGTACACTTCTGAGATCGCCACTCGCGCGAACGCCCGTCCCACTCGCGACGTACAGGTAGGTACCAAGGGCTGTGCTGGACCCCATCCGCCTGCCGCCGGAAAGCGACGAGCAACTCCTCGCCCGGCTGCGCGCCGGCGAGCGGGACGTGTTCGGCACCCTGGTGCGCCGGTACGAGCGCGAGCTGTTCGGCTACCTCCGCCGCTACCTCGGGGCCGACGACCTGGCCGACGACGTGTTCCAGAACACGTTCGTCCAGGTGTACCTGAAGATCCAGCAGTACGAGCCGGGCCGCCCGGTGCGGCCGTGGCTGTACGCCATTGCCACCAACCAGGCGATCGACGCGCTCCGCCGGCGCAACCGCCGGGCCGACCAGCGGGCCGACGCCACGACCGCCGACGAGGACGGTCAGCCCCGGGCGCTGTTCGAGCTGCTGCCCGCCGCCGGCGACGGCCCGGCCGAAACCGCCGACCGCGCCGAGTGGCGCGAGTTGGTCCGCGCCGCGGTGGACCGCCTCCCGGACCTGCTCCGGCAGGTGGTGGTGCTGGCGTACTTCCAGGGGCTGAAGTACCGCGACGTGGCCGCGGCGCTGGACATCCCGGTCGGGACCGTGAAGTCGCGGCTGCACGCCGCGCTCGCGCGGCTGACCGAGGAGTGGAACGCGGCGCAGGGGCCCGGCACCGGCACCCAGGACGCCCTCCAGGCGCCCAACGTGTAGTTGTGCCACAGCAGGCAGGGGGAGCGCTTCCCGCCATGTCCGACGAAGACCTGATCGGCCACCTGTTCGACCTGTTCGGCCCGGCCGACCGGGCGCTCCTGGCGGCGCGCGTCGAACGCGAACCGGACCTGGCCGCGCGGCTCGACGGCATGCGCGCCGCCCTCGCGCCGCTGCTGGCCGTTGCCGCAGCGGAGCGCGAGGACCCGCCCGAACCGCCCCCGGGGTTGGCCCTGCGCGCGATCGCCCGCGTGGCCCAGCACGTCGTGGAGCACGAACCGCGGGCGCCGAAACCGGAGCGCGCCGAGCCCGTCGCCGCGGCCTTCTTGCGCGAGCACGCCGCCGACGCACCGGCGGAGTGCGATTCCGAACCCGGGCCGCCGGCGCGACCCTCCCCGCCCGCGCTCGACGGCCCCGAAGCGCCACAGCCGGGCCGCCGGTTCCGCGCCGACGCGCTGGTGGCCGCGGCCATCGCGTTCCTCGCCTTCGGGCTGGTCACCTCGGGCATCGTGAAGGCCCGGGAGCGGCAGCGCGTGTACGCGTGCCAGAACGGCCTCCGCACCCTGCACACCGGGCTCGCCGGGTACGCCGACTCCGACCCCCAGGGCCGGTACCCGCAGATCGGCACCCCGACCCACCCGACCGCGGACACCTTCGCGACCTCGCTGACCGATCAAGGGCACCTGCCCGCGGGCTACCGCCCCGGGTGCCCGGCCGCGGCGAACTACGTCGCGTACACGTACACGCTCGGGTTCCGCGAGCAACCGGGCGGCGACCTGTTCGGGCTGCGCCGCCCCACCGCCGCCGATCACGCCGGCACCGAACACGACACGATGCCGATCTCCTCGGACCTCCCGACGGCCAGCGCCGCGCCCACCGCCGGCCCGGTGTCCCCGCACGCCGGCTGCATGAACGTGCTGTTCGTCGGCGGCAACGTGAGGCTCACCACCTCGCCGTTGATCGGCCCCAATGGCGACGACATCTACCGCAACATCTACAATTGCGTCGGTGCCGGTGGGCACCGCACCGACGCGGTCCTCGGCCGACCGGGCGACCGGCCGTAGTGAAAGCACAAGGGTGAGGAGCGGACGAAGGCGATTGTGTCTTCCGCGTCTCGTTCTCCCCGCCCCAATAATTGGCGGACTTTTCAGGTTTCAGGTCTCAGCATAGCCTGTGCTACACAGAAACGCGCATTTCGGGGACTTCCTGATCGGCGTGCATGCATTGCGCGTGTTAAACTTGCTTCAATCGCGTTCGGCCGAATAACTGGGTCGGCCCGTTGCAGGAGTGTGTCGTGAAGCGTTCCCCCCTCCGGCTCCGCGGCATCAGCGGCGAGATCAAGGGTCAGGTGTGGGAGTCCGACACGCTGCTGCGCGCCGGCCGGCTCGGGTCGCTCGAAATCGTGCTGGACGACAGCTCCGTGAGCCGCCGGCACGCGGAGGTGCGGCACGGCGACGACGGGTGGCACGTCCGCGATCTCGAAAGCACCAACGGCACGTACGTGAACGGCGTCCGCATCGGGACGGCCGAGCAACAGCTGAAGGCGCGAGACATCGTGCAGTTCGGGAAGGTGGCCGTCATCGTCGAGATGACCGAGGCCACGGTCGAGGGGCCGCCGTCCAACCAGCACGTCGTCGCGGCGGCCGTGTCGAGCTTCGACGACGGGCTGCGGCGCATCGCGTACGACCGCAACCACATGCCCCGGGCCGGCGAGCAGATGGTCGCGCTGCTCCGCGCCGGGCACCACTTCGTGAACACCCAGAACGAGGACCAGCTGCTCGACGCGGTGCTCAACGACGCGGTCAGCGTGCTCGAGGCCCAGCGCGGCGCGATCGTGCTGGCCGACAGCGACTGCGCCGAACCGAAGATGCGCCTGCGCGCGCTGGCGGTCGGCCAGGGCGAGCCCCCGGGCCGGTTCCACTACTCGAAGAAGCTCACGCAGCGGTGCTTCGCCAGCGGCGTGTCGATGCTCTCCAGCACGCTCACCAGCGAAGACGAATCGAAGATGACGCAGAGCATCGCCGACGGCGCGATGGCCAGCGTCCTGTGCGTGCTGCTCCGCACCCCGCGCAAGCGGCTGGGCGTGCTGCACCTGGACCGCAACCTGTGGCAGAACCCGTTCACCGAGGACGACCTGCACCTGGCCGACGCGCTGGCCGCGCACGTGTCCGCGGCCATCGAGAGCGCGCAGCTCCTGAGCCGGCAGAAGGATCAGTTCCTCAAGACGGTGACGGTGCTCGCGCAGGCGGTGGAACTGCGGGACGACTACACCGGCAACCACACCCAGCGCGTCACCCGGTACGCGACCATGCTCGGCGAGAAGCTGCAGCTGCCCGACGACCAGCTCGAGCTGATCAAGATCGGCGGCCCGCTCCACGACATCGGCAAGATCGGGATCGACGACGCGATCCTGCGCAAGCCGGGGCGGCTGACGGCCGACGAGTACGAGTTGATGAAGAAGCACACCGTCAAGGGCGCCGAGATCCTGTCGTCGATCCCGGAGATGGGGCCGATCATCCCGATCGTGCGCAGCCACCACGAGCGGTGGGACGGCGGCGGCTACCC
>JBJSXS010000132.1:0-5103 GCA_046086545.1 Gemmata sp. | reverse complement strand
GATGATCCGGGCGAAATCGAGTCCGATGCCGTGCTTCACCTCGACCTGGTTGATGCCGGGCAGGTAGTACTCGACCGGGTCTTCCGCGGTGATGATCTTACGGTCCGGGCGGTTGAGTTCGTTCAGCGCGGAATACAGTGTAGTGGTCTTCCCGGAACCGGTCGGCCCGGTCACCAGAAAGATGCCGTTGGGCCGCTTGATAATCTGTTGGAAGCTCTTGTAATCGTCTTCAGCGAACCCCAGGTCTTTGATGCTGACCTGAATGTTGCCGCGGTCCAGAATGCGCATGACCGACGACTGGCCGTGAACCGTGGGCAACATGCTCACTCGCAGGTCGAAGTGTTTGCCCTGGACCGTCATCTTGATGCGCCCGTCCTGCGGGCGGCGCTTCTCGCTAATGTCGATCTGACCCATGATTTTCAAACGGGAGAGCATCGGCATCAGGAGGCGACGCGGGGCCGAGTCGCGCTCGACCAGAACCCCGTCGATGCGGTACCGAACCCGAACGCGGTCCGCGAACGGTTCGATGTGGATGTCCGAGGCCCGCAGGTTGACCGCTTCGGAGATGATGAGGTTGACGAGCCGCACGACCGGCGCGTCGGAGTCGTCCGCGGCCGCGGCCGACGACATCGACTCGGTTTGCGTGAAATCGATGGCGGTGTCGGTGAACTCCACCAGCATGGAGTCAACCGACTCCGTTTCGCTCTGCCCGTAGTTCGCGTTGATCGCCTCCTGAATCTGCTCCTGGACCGCGAGAACCGGCCTGATCTCCTTGTTCAGAATGAACTGCAGTTTCTGCAGCGTGTCGTAGTTGGTCGGGTCGGCGGTGATCAGCTCGAGCGTGTTGTCTTCCAGCTGGAGCGGCAGCACAAGGTTCTCGCGGGCCACCGACTCGGGCACAAGTTCGACAACCGCCTTCGGGATCTGGACCTCCTTGAGGTCCACGAACTTCATGTTGTAGAACTCGGCAATCGCGCCCATCACCTCGGCGGCGGTGAGGTACTGCTGCTTGATGATGGCATCTTGGAGCTTGATGCCGGTGGAGCCGGCGAGGCTGTCGGCCTCCGCGAGTTGGTCGGCGCTGAGCAGTTTCTTGCGGAGCAGAATGTCCGCGAAGTCGCCTCTGCCTTTGGCCATGATGGAACGCTCCTTGCGTGCGAACAGTGGTGCGATGGGGGGTTACCGCGTGCGCTCGGGCGCGGGCGGAGAAGTTGACGAGAAACGACGGCGGACTGGCATCGGGATTCGAGCCGAGCGGGCACATGAATGACTGATGAGTTCAGTGTGACACGCCCGGCCGGCGATGTGCAAGTGTAAAGAGTGCGAAAACGTACGGATTTAACCACCTCACGCCGAACCGCTTGCGACTCGGCGCGCCGCGGCTGCACACTTACCCTGGGGTGTACAGCAGCACGTCATCGACCAGCAGTTCCGCGCCCTCGGGGAGCAGGAACACGATCTCGTTCGCGGTTTCCGTGCCGGTGAGCTTGAACCGCGCCGTCGCCTCGGCCCACTGGTCGCGGGTGGCGCGCAACGTCGATTGCGCCCCCTCGACGGGTTTGCCGTCGAGGGCCAGCTGGAGTTTGAACCCACCGGCCCCGGTGAGCCTGTACTTGAAGCTCAGCTCCGCGCCCGCGTCGAGCTGCCGCGGGCCGCGCAGGTCGATGCGGAGCCACGGGCCGCCCTTCTCGCGCTTCACCGACCTGGCCGCTTTCCAAGTGAGTGGCTTGTCGTTGTTCACGATCTCGAAGTCGCCCGGCCACTCCTTCCCCTGCTTGCCCGTGTCGAACCACGCGGTGAACACCACGCGCTTCGGGAACGGCCGCTTCTCGTCCCGCGCCGCCGCGTCGAACAGGAGCACGTCGTCGATCAACAGGTCCGCCCGCGGGTCGATGTAGAACTGGATGTCGTCGACGCGCTCGTCCGCGGCGAGCGCCCCGCCGCTCCCGTCCGGCCGGCGCATCTGGGTCATGTCCACGCACGCGTCCGCCCACTTTCCCTGTTGCAGGCCGCTCACGGACAGGTAGCGGTGGTAGCCGTTCGTGAGGCTGTAGAGCTGTACGCGAACGGTGTCGGTGCCGGTCAGCTTGTAGCGGAACTTCAGACGCGTGTTCGGCCCCATCGGCGGGCCGGGCACCGGGTTGAAGATCACGGCCCGGGTCATGGCCTTCGTGTCGCCTTGCTTGTCGTCGAAGTCCTGGGTGAGCACCGCCCGCTGCGAGCGCCCGCGCCCGTCCGGCGTGTCCTTCGCTTCCGCTCTCCCGCACATCCACCAGCGCTTCTCGATGTCGGTGTCGTAGTCCTCCGCGACGTGCACCCGCGCCGGGAAGGCGCCCGCGCCGACGAGCCGGGACGCGTTGTTCGGTTTCCCGGGCAGGGTTTCGCTGCCGACCGCGCGCACGCGGTCCACGTACCACGTCACGAACTCGTCGGCCCTGATCGAAGTGGCCACGCGCGCGTTCGGTTTGCCCTCTTTGGGTAGCGTCATGCCCTTATCGTCCACTTCGAGCCGCATGTCTCTGAACGTCAGCCCGGCGTCCGCGAAGGCGGCACGCACCGCGACCGGGTCGAACAGCACCGGCGCGCCCTTGTCCCACAGCTCGTATAGGTTCTGCACCTGATAGGTGAGCGCCGTGCGCGCGGAGAACAGCTTCTCGCGCGCCGCCCTCTCGACCTTAACGTTGGCGGTCGCGTCCAGCGGGACGACGGTGAGCGGCAGCCCGGACGCGAACAGCGCCTTCGCTGCGGGGACGTCGCACTTGACGTTCCACTCCGGCTCGGGCTTGGGCGCGCCGTCGTAGCCGACCGCGACCGAGCCGCCCATCACGACGAAGCGCGACACCTGCTTCGCGGCGTCCGGCGCCTCCTTCAGGAACTGCGCGACGTTGGTGAGCGGCCCGAGGCACAGCACCACGAGCTTTCCGCGGTGTGCTTTCGCGAGGCCGGCCATCAGCTCGTGCGCGGGCTCCTTGACCGGCCTTAGCGTGCGGTTGAAGATCGCGGCCGGGTGCCGCCGGTACTGGATCTGCCAATCCGGGTCCGTCTTCTCGGGCGGCACACCGCCGACCGCGACGGGCACGTTCTTCAGTCCGACCTGCGTGAGAAACCGGCACGTCAGCCACGCGCGGTCGTCGGGCGCGGCGCCCACCGTGGTCACACCGACGATCTCGATTTCCGGCGACGCGACCGCCAGCGCGAGCGCGAACACGTCGTCGATGTCGGACCCGACGTCGGTGTCGATCAGCACCGGGATGCGCTCGGCAGCGAGCGCCGGCGAGCCGCATATGAGAAGCGCGAGAAGGCAGAGGAAGCGCATCGGCGGCTCGTGAGAAAGCGGCAGCGAAGTAGCGGTCCCGGCGACAAAGAGGCTGTCGGCCCCGCGCCGCGCACCCGCGGTCCGGCGCGTACAGGTTTCGGCTCTCACCTGTCGGTCTTCTCGGCGCTCTTCTTTTCCTTGCGGGTGTGCTTGTCGAAGAAGTCGAAGATCTTGGGCACGTTCGGCGCAACGACGCTGCCGTGATCGCCGTCCGCGACCTCGATGTACTCGTGGGTCATTTCGAGCCGCTTCATCTGTTCGGCCCACGGGCGCACGATCTCGGGCCGCACCAGAGGGTCCTTCGCGCCCTGCACCATGATAACGGGCGTGGACTTGATCTTCTCCAGTTCCGCGGGCCGGTGCGAGAAGATGGCCGGCGCGATCGGCCCGAGCGCGGCCCACTCGTCCGGGTACTTGAGCGCGAGGTGAAGTGTGCCCCCGCCGCCCATCGAGTGCCCCATCAGGTACACGCGGTCCGCGTCGATGGTGTACTCCTTTTTCACCAGCCGGAGGACGTTCATCACGTCCCTCTCACTCAACTCGCGCAGGTTCTCGGGGTCGTCCTTCCTGGCGCCGGCCTTGGGGCCCGGTTGGCCGTACCACCCGCGCTCGTTGTACCCCATCGGCGCCGCGACGACGTACCCGCGCTTCTCGGCCTGCTCGGTCAGGCCGCGGGTGCGCATGAACTGCTGCGGGCTGCCGCCCAGGCCGTGCAGGGCGATGACGAGCGGCGCCTTCTTCTGCTTGTCGTAATCCGACGGCACGAACAGCGCGTACTCCATGTCCTTGCCGGCTTCCTTGAACTCGTAGGTCTTCTTCTCGACCTTCGGCGCCGCCTTCTTCTCTTGTGCGCCCGCGGCCGGGCCGAACAGGCCGACCAGCGTGCCGGCCAGAGCGGCGCAAGCGAACACGCGCACGCGAAACGGCGACATCGCGACACCTTCGGGTTGTGTGAGGCGAAAAGCGCCCACCAAACTAAACGCAGAACGCCGCGAAGGGAACCGCCAACGGGCCGAATTCTACTTAGCTGGCGGGATCGGCACCGCGGTGGTACCGTGGAAATTGGCACCGCGAACCCGGGTGCCGGCCCGGTCGCATCCCGGTGCCGCCGGCCAGCTCTCCTCGGGTTCGCTCGGTTCGTGATTCGGGCTGGTGGTCACCTTGGCGGCGCTCTTCATGTATGCGGCGTGTAAACAGGCGCCGCCGGATCACGGTTCGGGGAGACGCAGTGACGACGCTCGATCGCTTTCGCGGCGCGCTGCTCGGCCTCGCGGCCGGTGACGCACTCGGCACCACACTGGAGTTCGAATCGCCCGGGTCGTTCGAGCCGCTCACCGACATGGTCGGGGGCGGGCCGTTCGACCTCAAACCCGGGGAGTGGACCGACGACACCTCGATGGCGCTGTGCCTCGCGGAAAGCCTCGTCACGAAAAAAGGCTTCGACCCGGTTGACCAACTGGAAACATACTGCCGCTGGTGGCTCGATGGGCACCTGAGCGTGAAGGGCCGATGCTTCGATATCGGGAACGCCACGCGGTCCGCGCTCAATCGGTTCAAACAGAAGCCGCAGCCGTTTTGCGGGGACACCGGGCCGCACTCCGCCGGGAACGGGTCGCTCATGCGGCTCGCGCCGGCGCCGCTCGCGTTCGCGTCGGACCCGGAGAAAGCCATCCTTATGGCGGGCGAAAGCTCGCGCACTACCCATGGCGCGGGCGAGTGCGTCGACGCGTGCCGGTACTTCGCCGGGTTGTTGCTCGCCGCCGTGAGCGGGATGCCGAAAGCGCAAC
>JBJSXS010000131.1:0-2473 GCA_046086545.1 Gemmata sp. | reverse complement strand
CGCTGGCCGCCGCCCGCGCGTGCTGGCGCGCGCGCACGGTAGAGGCGCGCGACCGCGCGCTGGGGGTGACGCTGGTGGCGATGCTGCTCGTGTCGCCGCTGAGCTGGAACCACGGGTACCTGATGCTCGTGCTGCCGCTCGGGCTGTTGTGGATGCGACTCCCCGCGGGCCGGCCCCGGTGGGCCCTGCGCGCCGTGCTGGTGGTCATGTGGGCGCCCGAACTCGCGGTCCCCTTTCTGACCCTGGGCACGGCGCGGGTCTACGAAGTCATCGGCCCGACGCGGGCCCCGATCACGGCGGAGGAGCACTTGCTGGCCGTCGCGGTCCCGCACTACGCGCTGGTCGGGTTCTTCCTGCTCGCGCTCCGCGCCCCCGCCGGGCGCCCGGCGGACCGTTGAACCGCGCGCCCCGCGCCCTATCATCACTTCGGAAGTGCTCCACCCCGAGGTGCTCGATCTAATGCGGCATGTGCTTTCCGCCCTGGTGCAGAACCAACCGGGCGTCCTGGCGACCGTGGCCGGGATGCTCCACTCGCGCGGGTTCAACATCGACAGCCTCGCCGTCGGCGAGACCGAGACGCACAACCTGTCGCGCATGACGTTCGTCGTCCACGGCGACGACAACGTGCTCGACCAGGTGCGGAAGCAGCTCGACAAGATTGTGACCGTGGTGCGCGTGGACGACATCAGCTCGGAGAACTTCGTCGAGCGCGACCTGATGCTCATCAAGGTGAGGTGCGCCGGCGCGCAGCGGCCCGAGGTGTTCCAACTGTCCGAGAGCTTCCGCGGCCGGGTGGTGGACATCCAGCACGACAACGTGCTAATCGAGATCAGCGGCACGGAGGGCAAGGTCGAGGCGTTCATCGAGCTGATGCGCCCCTACGGCATCCTGGAACTGGCCCGCACCGGGCGCATCGCGCTCGTGCGCGGCGCGGCCAAGCCGGCGGTCGCGGCGGAGGGAACATGAGCACCGCTCCCGAGAGGATCGTCCTGCCGACCCGCCGGCTCGACCCGGCGGTGGCGGACCTGCTCCGCGCGCTCAAGCCGGGCGACAAGATCAAGATCGTTCAGGCCGTGCGCGTCGGCGCGAAGAAGTGGACCGCGGAGGCGACCGGCGAGTTCCGGGGCCTCGCGTACCTCGTAACCGGCGTCACCGCCGAGCGCGTCAAGGAGGACGATCTGGTCGTGCCCGTCGTCCGGTTCACTAAGCCCAACGGCGAACTCACCTCCGTCAGCATCGACGAAAACACGAAGGTCGAACGGGCGTAGCCCCTCACGAGCGGCGCCGCGTAACCGCCCTTCGCCTGCCTGTGCTCGCCGTTGAGCTCGTACGCCCGGCCCCGCTCGCTTCGACGCGAGTGCCTTTACCGCCCTGGCGCCTCGCGGTGGGAGAACAGAAGCCCGGGCCGGTTCCCGGCGCGGCTGTACGCTACTTCTCGTCCTTCAGGTACGCGTCGTGGAACGTGCGGACCGCGTCCGCGAGATCCTTGGCGGTGGTCGGGTACTTGCCCTTGGTGCGGAAATCGCTGCCCAGCTCGACCTGGATCGCGTCGATCGCGAACGCGGTGTGGCTGCCGTAGTGGTTGACGATGTGCCCGCCGTTGAACTGCGGCTCCTCCTTGGCGTTCTCGTTCGCGTCGCCCGCCGGCAGCACCTTGTACCCCAGTTGTTCCAGCCGGCCGAACACGCTGTTCTTGCCGCGGACCGCGGGCATCCCGTCGCGCTCCTTGAGCAGTTTCACCGACTTGAGGTTCTGCGTGCCGCGGCAGATCGCGCCCGGGAACGAGCCCTGCCCGTGGATGTCGAGCAGCAGCCCGCGCCCGTGCTGCTCCTTCACCGCCTTGCACGCGGCCCCGAGCGCGTCGTGGTACGCGTCGTAATACGGCTTTGCCTTCTCGCTCTCGTACCCCTGCTCGGCCGGGCGGTTCACGTCCAGATACTTGCGCTCGAACCGGGCGATCACGACCCACGGCTTGGCTTTCAGAAGCGTTTCTAACTCGGCCGCGAACCTCTCGGCCAGTTCGGCGGTGTTCTCGTCGCGCACGGTCTGGAAGTTTTTCAGCCCGGTGCCGGCCCGCTCGGGCACGTCCGGCACCTTCTTGCGCCCGCCGTGCGGCGCGGAAACCACGACCGGCAACGTGCCCTTCTGCACGGTCAGGAAGTCGCCCGGCCCGAGCGCGTCCGGCGCGCCCGAAACCGCCGGCGCGAGGGCGACCAGGGCAGGAAGCAGAGCCAGCGCGATGAGCGGGCGGGGCATACGACCCTCGTGTCAAACGGGCGGCCACGCCGGGGGCGCGAACAGCCGTTCGCCGCCGGCGCGGCACGGCCCGCCGGCGGGCGCCGCCATCATACCAGAAGGTCGCGGCAGTCCGCGATGGTGCCGGCTAGCGCGCTGGCGGCCACCGTGAGCGGGCTGGCGAGGAACACCTGCGCCTCCTTGTGCCCCATGCGCCCGGGGAAGTTGCGGTTGGTGG
>JBJSXS010000130.1:0-2893 GCA_046086545.1 Gemmata sp. | reverse complement strand
CCGAGGCGAGCGGCGCGAGCAGGCAAGCGACAGCGGCGGTGCAGCGGAGAGTCATGCGGGCCTCACATGCGGGCTGGTGGCGAGATGATACCCGGGCGCGAGCGGTGCGGGAACGTCGAACTCGCCCGGCCGGGCCCGTTGCGGGGCGGGCTCGACGCCGCGCGCCGGGCCGGCCTGTGCGGTTGCCCCGCGGCGCGGGGCCGTTTAACATTAGAGCAGACGGCTCCCGCCCCGAACCGCTTCGCACGCCAATGCCGAAACTCCCCGCCTTCGCCGCGTCGGCCGCCGCGCTCGCGCTACTCTTGGCCGGCACCGGCGCGGACGACAAGCCCGCGCGCGAGCTCCCGCCCGCGGCCGCGGGCAAGATCGAGTTCGATGCCGACATCAAGCCCGTCCTCGAAGCCCGGTGCGTGAAGTGTCACGGCCCGTTCAAGCAGAAGGGCGGGCTGCGGCTCGACACGGCCGCGGGTGCGAAGGCGGGCGGCAACAGCGGCACCGCGGTCGTGGCGGGCAGCAGCGCGGACAGCCCGCTGGTTCAGGCGCTCGCGGGCCACGCCCCGTTCCAGCAGATGCCGCCGGGCAAGGACGCGCGCCTCACCGACGCGCAGATCGGGAAGTTCCGCGCCTGGATCGATCAGGGCGCGAAGTGGGGCGGGGCCGTCGCGGTCGGGGGCGAGGACGGCCGGTCGAAGCACTGGGCGTTCCAGCCGGTCACGCGCCCCGCCGTGCCGGACGCGCGCGACGGCGGGGGCGCGCACCCGGTCGACGCCTTCGTCCGCGCGCGGCTGCAAAAGGAAGGGCTCCGCCCGTCGCCCGAGGCGGACCGCGCGACGCTGCTTCGCCGCGTGTCGCTCGACCTGACCGGGCTCCCGCCCGCGCCCGAGGAGGCGGACGCGTTCCTGAAGGACGCTTCGCCGCGGGCGTACGAGAAGGCGGTGGACCGCCTGCTCGCGAGCCCGCACTACGGCGAGCGGTGGGCGCGGCACTGGCTCGACGCGGCCCGGTACGCCGACAGCGACGGGTACGAGAAGGACACCGGGCGCCCGTTCGCGTGGCGGTTCCGCGACTGGGTCATCGCCGCGCTGAACGCGGACCAGCCCTTCGACCAATTCACGGTCGAGCAGCTCGCCGGCGACCTGCTCCCGGGCGCGACGCTCGCCCAGAAGACCGCGACCGGGTTCCACCGCAACACGCTCACCAACAAAGAGGGCGGGGTCGATCAGGAGGAGTTCCGGGTCGCGGCGGTGGTGGACCGGGTGAACACCACCGGCAAGGTGTGGCTCGGGCTGACGGTCGGCTGCGCGCAGTGCCACGACCACAAGTACGACCCGCTGTCGCAGCGCGAGTTCTACCAGCTGTTCGCGTTCTTCAACAGCGACCGCGAACTGGACATCCCGGCCCCGCTGCCGGGCGAGGCCGAGAACCTGAAGAAGGAGCGGGCCGCGTTCGACGAGGCGCAGGCCAGGCTGCAGGCCGCGATCGACGAAGCGAAGGAGCAGAAGCGCCCGGACGCGGAGCTGAAGAAGCGCGAGGCGGCCCTCGCCGCGCACCTCAAGAAAGCCCCCGCGGGCGCGAAGGCGCCCACACTGGCCCTCGGCCCGGCGAAGCCGACGCACGTGCTGCTCCGCGGCGACTTCCTGCGCAAAGGCGCGGAGGTCAAACCGGGCACGCCGGGGGCGCTCCCCCGGCCCACGGGCGGGACGCGCCTCGACCTCGCGCGGTGGATCGTGGCGAGCGACAATCCGCTCACCGCCCGCGTCACCGCGAACTGGGTGTGGGGCAAGTTCTTCGGCCGCGGGCTGGTGAACACCCCGGACGATTTCGGCACACGGGGCGAGAAGCCATCGCACCCCGAGCTCCTCGACTGGCTCGCGAGCGAGCTGCGCGCCGACTGGAGCCTGAAGAAGTTCCACAAGCTGATCGTAACGTCCGCGACCTACCGGCAGTCCTCCGCGGTGAGCGCCGAGGCGCTGAAGCGCGACCCCTTGAACGTGCTACTCGCCCGGCAGTCGCGCCTGCGGCTCGAGGCCGAGTTGATGCGCGACGCCGCGCTGGCCGCGAGCGGGCTGTTGAACCGCGCGGTGGGCGGGCCGTCGATCCGCCCGCCGCAGCCGGCGGGCATTTCCGAACTGACCTACGCGAACAGCGCGAGGTGGGTCGAATCGACGGGCGCTGAGCGGTACAAGCGCGGGCTGTACATCTGGTTCCAGCGCACCAGCCCGTACCCGATGCTCACCGGCTTCGACGCGCCCGACTCGAACGTCTGCACCGTGAGGCGCGAGCGCTCCAACACGCCGCTGCAGGCCCTGACGCTGCTCAACGACCAGGTGTTCGTGGAGGCCGCACAAGCCCTGGGCGCGCGAGTCCTCGCCGAGACGCCGGACGCGCCGGACCCCGCGCGCCTCGCGTTCGCCGTCAAACTGTGCCTCGGCCGCGCGCAGACGGGAGCCGAAGCGGACCGCCTCGCGAAGTTGCTCTCGCGGTTCCGCACGCTCGCCGCGCAGGACGGGGCCGGCGCCGCGAAGTTGCTCGGCGCGCACAAGCCCGCCGGCGTGCCCGCGCCCGAGGCCGCGGCCTGGGTCGCGCTGGCCCGCACGCTGATGAACCTCGACGAGTTCGTTACGAGAGAGTGAGCCGGCAGCGCGCGACCCGTTCGCGCCGGACCGCTGCCGCGCCGCCGGGTCGCGGCCGACAGCTGGACCAAACACGAGCGAACACCCCACATGCACCCCGCACTCGAAACGCTTCTCCAGAACCGGCGCGACTTCCTCGCCACCAGCGCCAACGGCGTCGGGCTGCTCGCGCTCGCGTCGCTGCTCCAGAGCGAGGGGCGCCTCGGCGCGGCCGGAGGGGCGGCCGGGCAGCCGCACTTCGCCCCCGCCGCGAAGAGCTG
>JBJSXS010000129.1:0-10425 GCA_046086545.1 Gemmata sp. | reverse complement strand
TGCCGCTTGCCGAGCGGCACCGCCTCGCGTGCGGTGCCCCGTTGCGGTTCACCGTGTGGCTGTTCTGCCGTTATCGCGGGGCCGCTCGGCAAGCGGCACCTACTTTTAAGGGACCCCTATGCCCATTCCCACTCGGCCGCTCGGCAAGACCGGCGCGAACGTCTCGATCATCTGCCTCGGCGGGTGGCACATCGGTCAGCCCGCGATCGGCGACGCCGAAGCCGAACGCATCATGCACGCGGCCATCGACAACGGCGTCACGTTCTTCGACAACGCCTGGGACTACCACGACGGGCGCAGCGAGGAAATCATGGGCAAGGCGCTCGCCTCGGGGGGGCGGCGCCAGAAAGTGTTCCTGATGACCAAGAACTGCGGGCGCGACGCGGAGCACACCCGGCAGCACCTCGAAGACAGCCTGCGGCGCCTGAAGACCGACGTGATCGACCTGTGGCAGTTCCACGAGATCAATTACGACAACGACCCGGAGTGGATCGTCGAGCGCGGCGCGCTTGCGGAAGCGCTCAAGGCGCAGAAGGCCGGCAAGGTGCGGTTCCTCGGGTTCACCGGCCACAAGGCGCCGCACATCCTGCTCAAGATGCTCAAGACACACGACAACTGGGACACGTGCCAACTCCCCGTGAACGTGTGCGACTACTTCTACCGCAGCAGCATTCACGAGGTGATGCCGGAACTGCGCAAGCGTAACGTCGCCGCCATCGGCATGAAGTCGCTCGGCGGCGGCAACCTGGAGAGCGGCGGGAAGATGCTGGAGGGCGGCCTCGCCGCCGCCCCCGAGCTAATCCGGTTCGCGCTGTCGCAGGAGATCGCGTCGCTGGTGGTCGGCGTCGATTCGATGAAGGTGCTGATGCAGGACGTCGCGGTCGCGAACGATTTCAAGCCGATGGCGAGGCACGAGAGCGACGCGTTCCTGGCGCGCATGAAGGGGGTCGCGGGCGACGGCCGGTTGGAGCCGTCGAAGTCCACGCAACTGTACGACGGGCCGTACCACCGCCGCCAGCACGGGTTTGCGGAGTGAACACGCGCATGCCCGATTTCGCCATCCTGCTCGCGACGCTCGACGACGCGGAGGCCATCCGCGCGATTTACAACCACTCCGTCACGCATTCGAGTTGAACCTACCAGATCGAACTGGATACGACCGCGGAGCGGCATCGCGTGGATGCGCGAGCGCTCCGCGGCGCACCCGGTCGCGGTCGCCGGCGGCGCGGTGTCGGGCGGGGCGCGCTGTCCCCGTGGAAGTCGCGGTGCGGGTGCGCGTGGGCCGCGGAAGTGTCCGTGTACGTCCACCACGAGCACCACCGCAAGTGGTTGGGCAAGGCGCTGCTGATCGACCTCATCGAGCGCGCGAGGTCGGCCGGGCTGCACACGATCATCGGCGGCACGAGCGCCGACCAGACCGCGGGCCTCACGCACCAGCACGCGGTCGGGTTCACCCAGGTCGGCACGTTTCGCCAAGTGGGCCGCAAGTTCGACCGTTGGCTCGACTTGACCTGCACGTAACTGCTGCTCGCCCCGCCAGCAAGTGTCGGCGGTCAGCGGCGGCGGCCGTGCCTTTCACCGGCCGCCGCCGCTTAACGGTCAACTATTTCCGGATCATCTTCGCGCAGGCGGCCCTCGCGGCGGCGCTCACCATCGGGTCCGCATCGCCGCACGCCGTTTGGATGTGCGACAGGAACGCCGGGGTGAAGTAACCGAGGTCGCGCAGGTGCGTGATGCACGCGGCCCGCACCTCGCTGCACGGGTCTTTCTGGGCGGCCTCGAACAGCACGCCCTTCACGCCGTCGGTCGAGCCGTGGCGCCCGTCCGCCAGACCCTTAGCGGCGGTGAGTCGCGCCGACGGGGCGGTCATCGACTGGAGTGCAATCACGAAGGGTTCAACGTCGCGGTCGAACGCCACCCCCGCCGGAACGTACCCCACAGGCACCACGATTTGGATCGGCGGCACGGACGAGGTGCCGCTCGGCGGCACCGGGATCGGCGGGAGCCCGCCGCCCGATGGCACCGGGAGCGGTAGCCCCGGCATCGGCAGCGGGGCTGGCACCGGCACCGGGGCTGGCACCGCTGGCGGCATCGGTGTGGGCACCTGGACCGATGAAACCGGCGGCGCCGGGATCGGCGCGGGCTTCGCATCCGGCGGCGTTACCGGTTTGGCCAGCATCACGCGCGGCGGCTCGGCGGTGCTTCCCGGTGCCCCCGCGGGTGTGGACGGACTGCCCGCAAGCCCGCCCGTAGGGGTCGGTACCACCGCGGGCGGCGCAGACGACGCGGACGGCTTGGCGACCGGGCCGTTCGTGGCCGGGGGCAGGCTAGGGGTGCTCGGCTTCTTTGGCCCGAACACGCGCGACAACAGCCCCGGCTTCTTGTTGGGGTCGGCCGGCATCTCCGGCTTCGCGACAGTGGTGCCGGCAATGGGCGCCGGGGGCGGCGGCGTCTTGTCCCTATCCTTGTCGCCGAAGACGCGCCCGATGATCGGCCGCTTGTCCTTATCCTTGTCTTTTTCCGGGTTGGGTATGGCGGCGGTGGGCGGCGGGATCAGCGGATCGCTGGTTCGCGGCTTGGCCTTCGGCGGCCCGGCGTCCGGGCTCTTCGGCTGTTCGGCCTTCTTCGGCGCCTCGCTTTTGAGCGGTTCGGCTCCCTTGGGCGGTTCGGTGCCCTTCGCCGGTGCGGCGCTCGGGTTGTCGAGCAGCGTGATCGTCTCGCCGCTCTTCACGTCCTTCAGTTCCGACAGGTAGCTCCCGTCGGGTTGCTTTTCGCTTTTAAGCACCTTGAACTGACGGTCACCCTTCCCGTCGATGTTGAGGGTGATGGTGGCCCCGACCTTCTGCGGCGCCTCGTCCCCGCGCCCCGCGGCGAACCCGGCGGTCACGGTGGCCCCGACCACGGCCGCCCACGCCCACCGCCTGCTGAACCACTGTGCCATGACTTGAGCCTCCCAGCTCGACCCGTGGTGCCACCGGAAGTGGCGCGCGGACCGCGCGTACCGGGAAGATCGACCGGCGCGGATTCGCGGGTTTAGCGGGGCCGGGGGAACAGGAGGGGGCTGGCCCGGAAGATGGGTAAGGTGTGCGCGGCACGGGGCCGCGCACCTGGGCGAGGTCACTTGGTGTCGTCGGCCTTACTGTCGACGCCGCGGTTGTAGAGGTAGTACCGGCACACCAGCCCGATCGCGGTCAGCGCGGTGCCAGGGGCGCCCTTCTCGTTCTCCGCGGTCCCGCAGCCCTTGTTGGAGAGTTTCTCCTTCGCGTTGCCGGCGCGCCCGGGTAACGCGCCGGCACCGTCCTTCTGCTCGGGTTCCTCCAGACCGGGCACCTTGAGCCGGTCCGGTAGCGCGCGGGTTGGACGGGGACGCCGGGCGCGGCATCGGGGCACTACTGGTAACGGCTACTGGGGCTGCGGGTCGGCTTGAACCGACGGGGACGCGAGTAGCGCCGCGGCAAGGGCGGCGAACGAAACAGCGGAAAAGATTGACTTTTGCACACCACGCCTCCGTTCGGGCCAAGACTGTTATCCCGCGCCGCGCCGTCGCGGGACTGCTGGTTCGGTACACTCATGCTCACCCGTTCGCCGTTGTGCGAGGCCCCGAAACATGACCGCTTCCGCGCTCGACCCGCTGGCCCAGATCCGCCCGCGGCGCGCGATCTCCGGCATTTCCGCGATCCTGCTGCCGTTCACCGCGGCCGGCGAGATCGACTGGCCCGCGTTCGCGGCGCACTGCACCCGGACCGCCGCCGCCGGCCTGACCCCCGCGGTCAACATGGACACCGGGTTCGTGAACCTGCTCGCGCCGCAGCAAAGAGACGAGGTGCTGGACGCGACCCGTTCGGAACTGGGCGGAAAACCGTTTGTGGCGGGCGCCTTCGTGGGCGATCAACCGGGGGCGCCCTTCGATCTCGAAGCCTACCGGCGTGCGGTCGCCGCGATCGTGGCGCGCGGGGGCACCCCGGTCATTTTCCAGAGCCACGGGCTGACCGCGCTGCCCGGCGAGGAGTTGCTCGCCGCATACGAGGCCATCGGCCGGGATTGCGATTCGTTCATCGCCTTCGAGCTGGGTACGATGTTCGCACCGTTCGGCCGCATCTACTCGTTGGATCTGTTTCGTGGGCTTCTTGGAATCCGGAAGTGCCTCGGTGCGAAGCACTCGTCGCTGGCGCGCGAACCGGAATGGCGGCGGCTGATCCTGCGAGACGCGGTGCGCCCGGACTTCAAAGTGTTCACCGGCAACGACTTGGGCATCGACATGGTCATTTACGGCAGCGACTACCTGTTGGGACTAAGTACGTTTGCACCTGACTTGTTTGCGAAGCGGGACGCGTACTGGGCCGCAGGGGACGCGCGGTTTTACGAACTGAACGACGTGCTCCAGTACCTCGGGTTCCTGGCGTTCCGGGCGCCGGTGCCGGCGTACAAGCACGCGGCCGCGGTGTTCCTGAAGTTGCGCGGGTGGATCGGGTGTGACGCCACGCACCCGCGCAGCCCGACCCGGCCGGACTCGGACCGCGAGCTGCTGCGCGGGGTCGCGGCCCAACTCGGCCTCACGCCGGCGTGAGCTCATTGCGAGGACCGTTTATGCCTTCGGACGATGTCACCCCTGTGCCGGACACGGCTGTTCCGCGGCCGCGCGTGTTGTTGGTGGAAGACGAACCGAGCGTGCGCCTGTTGGCCCGGCTCATACTGGAGCGCGGGGGCTTTTCGGTGGAAGAGGCGGCAACGGCGGTCGAGGCGGTGCGCCGGGCGGAACGGGCCGAGGCGCCGTTCGCGGTCGTGGTGCTCGACTACACGCTCCCGGACCGGGACGCGGTCACGGTGCTGCCCGACCTGCGGCGGGCGGCCCCGCGCGCGCGCATCATCCTGACCAGCGGGCAAGCGGTGGAGAACCTGCCGCCGCACGGGGCCGAGGGGTTCCTGCCCAAGCCGTTCTCGCGCGAACAACTGCTGGCCGCGGTCCGGGCCGCCGCGGCCCTCAGCCCGAACTAGCGCGGGGCGAACAGGAACCGCAGCACCAGGTCGAACCGCGCGCCCCACGACCGCTCGCTGTGCCCGCCCCCCGGCACCTCGGTGTACGCGTACCGTTCGCCGTCCTTCAGCCCGCGGCGCGCGAGCAGTTCCGCGAGGCGCCGGGTGCGGCCCATCGTTGCGGCGCTGCCGGCCTTCGTGCCGGCCTCGTTATCGCCCACGTCCAGCCAGATGCGGCACGTGTCGAGCCAGTCCGGGGAGACGCGCACGGTCCGCAGGAAGTACTCGCGGTCCCACCACAGCGACGGCGACAGCGCCGCACACTTCCCGAACACGTTCGGGTACCACTTGCACAGGTGCAGCGAGATCAACCCGCCCATCGACGACCCGCCCACGCCCGTGCACTCCGGCTCCGGGCGCGTGCGGTACAGCGCGTCGATGAGCGGCCTCACCTCTTCCACGAGGAACCGCCCGTAGGCGCGCGAGCGGTCGTGCGCGCGCCCGCGCCCGCACCGCTGCGGGCCGTACTCGTGCAACCGGTCGGGGGTGTTCGCGACGCCGACCAGGATGAGCGGCGGCACGCGGCCGGCGCGCACCTCGCACTCGGCCACCTCGTCGGCCCCCCACGGGTTGCCGCCGAACGCGGTGTGCGCGTCGAACAGGTTCTGGCCGTCGTGCAGGTATAAGACGGGGTACCGCCGGTCGCGGTGTGCGCCGTACCCGGGCGGCAGCCACACGCAGACGGTGCGCGCGTGCGGGAGGAACCGGGAGCGGAAGTCGTGGTGGTACTCGACGCTCGTCTGGTCCCACCCGCGGACGTGCGCTTCGAGCACCGGAGGCCCGTCGGCGTGAAGTTCGCGGGGGCACACCTCGTGCCCGTGCCCGTCGCTCTCGGCGTCGCGCCAGCGCCCGAGGGTGACGAGGTACGAGCCGCGGAACCCGGGCGGCAGTTCGAGGCGCGCGCGGAACGCACCGTCGTGCCCGCGGTGCAGCGGCACCCCGGCGGCGCGCCACCCCCCGAGCGGTCCGTCGCCGGCCAGAAACACCCCCCGGTCCGGGGGGGTGCCTTCCGGTACTCGCACCACGAACTCGACCATGCTCGGCTGGGCCCTCGGGCAAGATTCGCCGGTTGCGCCTTCGCGGACCGCCCGCGCCCCGGTATTATTCGTTCGGTCGGTGTCGAAGGGGAGGTGCGCCGTGCTCGGCCCGGAAGAAGTCGTATCGGCACTCGAGGCGGCGGGCTTCACCCATCTGGTGTGGATTCCCGACAGCCACCTCGGGCGGTGGGAGCCCGCGCTCCGCGCGTCGAAGCTCGCCCCGGTCCGCGCGTGCCGCGAAGGGGAGGCCGTGGCGCTGGCCGCGGGCTTGCTGCTCGGAGGCGCCCGGCCGCTGGTGGTGATTCAGTGCACCGGGTTCTTCGAGGCCGGGGACGCGGTGCGGAACGTCGCCCACGACATGAGGTTGCCGCTAAAACTCATTGTGGGCGTGCGCGGCGAGCGCGCCGCACGGGCCGGCAAGACGACCGACAACTGCCCGCACTTCGCGGAGAAACTCGTCGCCGCATGGGAGTTGCCGCACGCGCGGTTCGATCCGACCGGCGCCGAGCCGCGCGAACTCGCGTCCGCGATGAAGGAACTGGCCGATCAGCCGACCCCGGCCGCGGTCCTCTGGTCGGAGTGACGGCCCATGATGACCCACCTCGATGCTCTTGAAGTGCTCGCCGCGGTGCGCGGCGAACAGGTCGTAATCACCACGATGGGCTCGGTCGAGCGGTGGCCGAAGCTGTCCGACTCGCCGCTCGACTTCCACTACCTCCCGTCCAGCATGGGGCAAGCGGTCCCGCTCGGCCTCGGGGTGTGTCTGTCGCACCCGGGGCGGGGGGTGGTCGTCCTCACCGGCGACGGCGGCCTGCTGATGAACCTCGGGTGCCTCGCCACCGTCGCGCAGTTCCGGGTGCCGCTGTACATCGTACTCATCGACAACGGGCTGTACGAAGTGACCGGCGGGCAACCGGTGCCGCACGCCGGCCGGACGGACTTCGCCGCCATCGCGAAGGGCGCCGGCGTTCCGCGCGTGTACGCGTGCAACACGCGCGCGGAGTGGGAGGCGGTCGCGCGCGCGGCCACGACCGGCGACGGCCCGGTGTTCGTCGCTATCAAGGTGCAGGGCGAGTTGGGGAAGCCGACCCCGAGCGCCCCGCGCCCGATGGCCGAACAGATCGCGCGCTTTAGAAGGGCGCTCGGTGTGAGCGAAGGTGGGAGACCCGAGGTCTAGCACCGACCTCGCGGTGGCCGTGAACGACCGGCCATTGTGGGCCTCACGCCGCCAGGCGCCCGGCGTCCACCTGGGCCACTTGCAGGCGCGCGAGTACGATGGGCTTCTTCGCCTTCAGCACCAGCACGCGCCCGATCAGGCGCTCGAGCAGCGACAGCGGCAGGATGCGCCACGCGTGCGGCAGCTCCCCGCGGCGCAAGTGCCGCTTGGAGACCCAGTGCTCGGTGAACCTGGCGAACACGCGGCCCAGCTCCCGGGCCGTGGTCTTCGGGGCGGTCGCGGGGTCCGGCGGGCGGCGCCAGAACAGCCGCTGGAGCGGCAGCAACCGGTCCTGCCAGAACGCCGTGTCGTAGCGCGCCGGGAACAGCCCGATCACTTTCCCGCCCGGCTTGAGCACGCGGAACAGTTCGGTTACGCGCGCCGGGGTCGGGGCGTCCGTGTCGTACAGCGCGTTCCAGCTTACGATGTCGAACGCGCCGTCGTTGAAGGGCAGGGCCGGACCGGCGAGCGAGACGAAGGTCGCGGCGAGACCGTGCCGGGCGAAGTTGTCTCGGACCAGCTGCGGGCACTCGCCGGGGCCGGCGGCCACGGTGACGTTCGTGTCGGTGCGGGCGTACCGGACCGCGTCGAGGCCCAGCCCGGCGCCCAGCACGAGGACCGACTCGCCGGGGTGCCGGCCGAACTCCAGCGCGCGGTGCAGCCAGCGCCCGTGCCGCTGGTACCGTTTTTGTTCCAGTTCGTCGAACCACGGCGCGGAATACGGTTCGCACTCGCGCCGGCCTCGGTGGACCGTAGCCGGGCGGATCAACTCGCGCGTGGCGGCCAGGTGCGGGTCGGGCGGCGACGGGGCGGACGGCAGCGGGGTGTGGTCCGCCGTGTCGGGCGGACCGGCCGCAAACAACACTATATTGCTGATCCCGCTTTCCATGACGCGCACACCATACCAACCCCGGTAAGATGACCACTGCGTGATAGCGAGCCCCCGGACGGTGTCAAGCGAGAACCGCGGGGTTGCCCGTCGGGATTACGGTACGGAGGGCGTATGAGCCGATTGTGGAACGCGCTCAAGCGGACGGTCACCGGCGATGCCAGCCCGCCGCCGGACGTTGAGGCGACCCTCGCCGCGGTGCGCGACCAGATGCCCGCCCCGGTGTTCTGGCTCCTGGGCAAAACCCAGTCGGGCAAGACCTCCCTCGTGCGCTTCCTCACGGGCGCCGAAGACGCCGCCATCGGGTCCGGGTTCCGCCCGTGTACCAAGAGCTCCCGGCTGTACCAGTTTCCCACGCCGGACGCACCCCTCCTGACGTTCCTGGACACCCGCGGCGTGGACGAACCGGGGTACGACCCGACCGAAGACCTCGCGCAATTCGATTCCAAAGCACACGTCGTCGTTGTGACCGCGAAGGCCACGGACTTCGCGCAGGGGAACGTCAGGCACGCCCTGGAGCGCATCCGTGCCGCCAGCCGGTCGCGGCCCGTCGTACTCATCATCACCTGCCTGAACGAAGCGATCCCGCGTCAGCCGCACCCGGACCCGTACCCGTTTGGCGCGACGGTCGCGGAGCCCGCGGCGCCGCTCCCCGAGGGCCTGCCCGAACAGCTCCGCCAGTGCATCGACGAGCACCGGCGGGCGTTCGCCGGGCTGTACGACGCGTGCGTGCCCGTTGACCTGACGAAGCCCGAAGACGGGTTTGCCGATCCGAACTACGGCGGCGAGCGACTGAAAGAGGCGCTCCTGACGGTGCTACCGTCGGCGTACCGGCAGACGCTGCTGCGGCTGAAAGAGGCGACCGACGCACTGAAAGACGCGCACCAGCGGCACGCGGAGCCGATCATCCTCGGGTACACATCGCTCGCCGGGACCGCCGGGGCGGTGCCGGTCCCGTTCGCGGACATGGTGCTGTTGCCCGGCATCCAGGCGAAGATGGCGCACCACATCGGCCAGATCTACGGCCAGCCGATGACGCTCGAGCGCCTGCGCGAGCTGGCCGCCGCCATCGGAATCGGGGTGCTGTCCGGCCAGTTGGTGCGGCAGGCGGTGAAGTTCATCCCGGTCGTCGGCTCGGCGGTGGGCGCGACGGCGGCCGCGGCCTCGACCTACGCGCTGGGCCGCGCGCTGTGCTTCTACTTCGAGGCGGTGTGCGAAGGGCACATCCCCACGCCCGACGCGCTGCGGAAGTTCTACCACGAACACTACGACGCTGCGGAGAAGCGCTGGAAGGCCGACCACCCGAAGGGCGAGCGGCCGACCCCCGAGCCGCCTCCCTGACCCCCCGTCCCCTCCCTGAACGGAGGGGGAACAAGACCCACCCCGGGCCCCTCCCCTCAGGAAAGGGAGCAGAAGCCGCCGGGGCGGGTCCCTTATGCCACACGAGGTTCCCACATGACCCGGTTCCGCGTCGCGCTGCTCGGGGTGCTGTTCGGTGCGCCGTTCGCGTTCCTTGTGGGCACCGGCGGGTACCACCTGTGGGCCGCCGGGTGGATCCTGTGGGCGTGGGCCCCCATGCTCCTGTGCTTCGCGCTCGCGTACTTCCTCGCGTGGCGCTGGACCAAGCGGCCGGTGCTGCCGCCCACCGAGGACCGCCCCGGGTACTGGACCGACCGGGACAAGGTGGCGTGGGGGAAGGTGACCGCCAAAGCGCAATCGTTCGAGGGCATCGGCCCCGGGCAACTCGAAGACCCGAAGCACTACAGCGACCTCGCCCTGGATTTGGCGCAGCAGGTCGCGGAGGTGTACAACCCCGGCGCCCCGGACCCGTTCGACCACCTCACGTTGCCGGAAGTCCTCGCGTGCGTCGAGTTGGCCGCCGCGGATTTGGATGAGTTGGTGCAGAAGTACGTTCCCGGGTCGCACCTCTTGCGCCTCCGCGACATGAAGCGCGCCCGCAAAGCGGTCGAGTACTACAAAGTCGCGCAAAACGTCTACTGGACCGGCGCCGCGGTCTTCGGTCCGATCCAGACCGCGGTGCGCTACCTCGCGTCGAAGGCGACCATGGGCACGATGCTCGACAAGCTCCAGAGCAACGTGATCCTGTGGTTCCACACGGCGTTCATTCACCACCTCGGGCGCTACCTGATCGAACTCAACAGCGGGCGCCTCCGCGTCGGAGCCAAGCGGTCCCGCGAACTGCTGGCCCAACACAAAACGCCGCCGACCGACGAGCCGACCGCGCGCCC
>JBJSXS010000128.1:0-6466 GCA_046086545.1 Gemmata sp. | reverse complement strand
GCCGTCACACAGCACCGCGTTGACCCCGCCGCTGTGCCGGCTGCGCGCGGCGCTGAACTGGTTGCCGGTGGTGTTCACCGGCATGTACACCGGGTCGTCGTTCTGCGCCCAGTTCACCACGTCCTTGACCGACGAGTTCGGGGTCGAGAGGGTCATGAACTTGAACACCCCGTCGTCGTTGTGGATGTCGCCGCGCCAGTCGTTGTCGTTCGGGCTCTTCGCCATCAGCGTCTCGGCCATCATCAGGGTGCTGGAGGTGCCGTCGGTGATGTTCCCCATCCGGACCAAGCCGGGCGTGCTCCGGTCGCCGTTGAGGTGGTAGAACGGCGCCGACGCTACCGGGTGCGGGTTCTGCCCGTACCACGAGTTGCCCCAGTTCACCACGTAGTTGCCGCGGGTCCGCTGGTACGTCTCGGCGGCCGCGTTCAGGTCCGAGCCGTTGTCGCTCGGGCAGTACTGGATCGACACCTTCGCCCCGGTCAGTCCGGTCATCGTCCCGGCGATGGTGGCCGGCGACAGGTAGAACTGCTGGTTCGCATAGTCCATCTTGCTGGCCAGCGCGGTCTGCTCGACGTACGGCCACAGGTACATGACCCACGTCTGCCGCGGGGCGGGGTAGGCGCTCGCCCCCTTCGGGAACTGCCCGGTGCTGTCGTGGTAGTTGTGCATGGCCAGGGCCCACTGCTTGAGGTGGTTCTGGCACTTCATGCGTGCGGCGGCCTCGCGCACCTTCTGGACAGCGGGCAACAGCAAACCGATCAGGATCGCGATGATCGCGATCACCACCAGCAACTCGATCAGCGTGAAGCCGCTGCGGCGCGGGCACATTCGGCCCTGCCGAGCACGTGAGAGGGAGAGCATGACACCTCCAGCGGGAAACCTGAGAGCGACCCAAACGAGCGAACGGAAATGAAAGCCACGATCGAATCTAGCGCCAATATCGTCCGTAATCGGCGCGGACGCAAGCCCCGTTCCAGCGGATTACCGCGTGTGCGAAAAAAGTGCGACAGAGGCGTTTGACACCGACGAATTAATGGACAAGATTACACCATCAACTCTCGCGCCGCTCACGGCTTCCCTGCCCCCCACATCCCGAAGGTGCCACCGTGTCCACACACGCCGGCCGCGCGCTGACCGCCGACGAACTGGCCGACCTCGCGGACCTGCGTGCCCGCGGGCGCTCGTGGGAGTCCGCCGCCCGCGAACTCGGATGGGACGCGCGCCCCCTGCGCCGGGCCGCGCGCCTGGCCCCCGAGTACCCGCGGCTGTACGAGCAGGCCGCGCGCGAGCTGGAGCAGGAGGCCGAGGCCGACCTGCTGGCCGCGCTGCGGGGCCAGCTGGACGCGCCCGACGCGGGCGCCGCCGGCCGCGCGGCCGCGGCGCTCACCCGGCACCTCGACGGGGCGCGCCGGGACCGCACCCGGCTGGAAGTCGAGCGCCTCCGCGCCGAGGTGGCCCGCGCCAAGCTCCGGGCCGGGCGCGCCGCGGCGGCGGACGTGGCGGGCGGCGCCGCGGACGAGATCGACGTGCGGGACATGACGCCCGAGCAGGTTCACCGGCCGACCGCCGAGGCGCACATGGCGCGGCGCGCGGCCGACGACAAGGCGGTCGTGTGGCTGTGGGGCGGCGCGCACAAGATCGGGGACACGGAACCGGACCCGGCCACGGACGTGCCGCTGGTGCTGTTCGGGGACGACACCCTGCCGGCGCGCGGCAGGCTGTTCTGGGCGGCCCGGTTCCCGCTCCCCGGGCACCCGGTGCGCGGGCCGTTCCCGGCCGGCCCGCCGGAGCCGGTCCCCGACCTCACCCCCGATCAGGCCGCGCAACTCGACGCGCTGGGTGCGTGACCCGCGAAACCGCAAGCGGCCGTTGGGGAGATCACCTCTGACCACACGCCCGCTCGCGCGGTTCGTGCCGGACCCGGCCGAGCCAACGGCCCGGGGCTCGGCCACTCGTTGCACGGCGGGCGAGGGGAGCTGACGGCGGCCGCACGGCTCAGGGCGCACATCGCTCTGCCTGCAGCACGCCGCCGGCCCCTAACCCTCGCTCGCCAGACGCTCGAACACGTCGGCCAGGAACGCGGCCACGAACGCCTCGATGCCAGGGGCGGTGCGCTCGGAGTTGCCGGCCACGTTCAGCACGCGTACGGCTTTGGTGCCGAGCCACGCGGCTACCGCTGCGGGGGTGGTGTCGCCGCCGACCGTCACGTCGAGGTGCGGGCGCCCGTACCGCTCGCACAGTTGGAGCGTGAGCACCTCCCCGCGCGAGTTCCAGTCGGTCGCGAAACGCAGGGTGCAGTCCGATTCCTTGACGTTCCGCGCGGTGCGCGGCGGGTAGCGGTCGCTGGCGTGTTCCTTCACGCCGTACAGTTGGGCGAACTCGGGGCGCGGGCCGTCGAGGGCTCGGAAGCCCTTCGGCATCCACCCGCCTGTGGCGATGCCGGCCGCCCTCGCCGCCGCGAGCGCCGCGCGGTCCGCGCCCGTTTGCCCGCCGGAAATGACACGCACAAGGTGCATCTCTACTTTCGCTGATACACGACCTTTCCCGCGACGACCGTGGCGCGCACCTTGATGTCCTTCACCGCGTCCACGGGGCACGTCATGTAGTCGCGGTCGAGGACGATGAGGTCGCCCAGCTTGCCCACCTCGAGCGAGCCCTTCTCCTTCTCCTCGTTGTGCAGGAACGCGTTGTTGATGGTGTACAGGCGGACCGCCTGCTCGCGGGTGAGCGCCTCGTCCGGCCGGTGCGTGTTGCCGTTCTCCAGCTTGCGCGAGAGGGCCACCCAGATGCCGAGCCAGGGCGACCACGGGTTCGTGCTGTCGAGCGGGTCGAACCGCAGCATGTGGTCGCTGCCGCCGCCGACGGTGGTGTATTCGAGCCAGGACTTGTACGGCTGGAACCACCGCATCCGCTCGTCGCCCAGCACCTTCAGCAGCGTTCCGCCGTCCTTGTACAGCCACGCCGGTTGCACGTCGGCGCACACCCCGAGTTTCTTGCAGCGCTCGAGGTTCAGCTGGCTCGGGAAGTTCGCGTGCGTGATGCAGAACCGCTTGTCCCTGATGGGGCTGATCTTGTCGGCGAACTCGTACGCGTCGAGCAGCACGTCCATCGCGCCCTCGCCGGCGCAGTGCGCGGTGACCTGCCACTTGCGCTTCGCGGCCTCCTCGACGACCACCTTGAGCTGGTCCGGCTGAATGAACAGCAGCCCGCGGTAGTCGTCCTGGGTGATCTGATATGTTTCGCCGCGGGGCCACGGCTTGCGCATGTACGCGGAGCCGTTCAGCATCCCGCCGTCGAGGAACATCTTGATCGGCCCGACGCGGACCCACTCGTTGCCCGCGCCCGTCGGCCCGCCGAGCCCGTCCTTGCCGACGAGTTCGTCGAGCCGGCGACCGATCTCTTCGCGCCCGCCGCCGGCCCCGAAGCTGCGGGCCACGTTCACGCGCACCGTCAGCTCGTTGTCCCTGTCCAGCGCGAGGTAGAGGTCGAGGTTGCTGCGGCCCGCGTTGCGGTCGGCGACGCTCGTGATGCCGTGCTCGTTGTACAGCGCGAACAGCTTGACCACCGCGGCGCGGCGCTTGTCGGCGGTCACGTCGCCGCCCCCGGGCACGCCCTTCAGAACGCCGTAGGCGTTCCGCAGCATGCCGGTCGGTTCGCCGGTCTTGTCGTCCTTCACCACCTGCCCCGCCGGGGGGCTCTTGGTGTCCCGGGTCACGCCCGAGACTTCGAGCGCCTTGGAGTTCGCCACGCCGGCCGGCCCCGCGTGGTACAGCACCGGGTGCTTGGGCGACACCGAGTCGAGTTCGGCCTTCGTGGGGAACCGCGCCTCCTTCAGGCGCGTGGGGAACGCGTACTGGATGACGATCCACTTCCCCTCGGGGAGCTCGCCGGCGCGCTTCTTGATAAAGGCGAGCACCTCCGGGATGGACCGCAAGAGCGGGATCGGGTCGCCCACCTCGCTCGACGCCGCGCCGACCGGGTGCGTGTGGCTGTCGGTGAGGCCGGGCATCACGGTGTTGCCGCCGGCGTCGATCACCTGCGTCTTGTCCCCCTTGAGCTTCAGCACGTCGGCGCTCTTGCCGACCGCGACAACCTTGCCGCCGCGCACCGCGACCGCTTCCGCGGTCGAGAACTTGGCGTCAACGGTCAGCACCTTCCCGTTGTGAACGATCAGGTCCGCGGGGGCGCTGTCCTGCGCGCGCAGCGAAGCGGCCGGGGCCAGTAGCAACGCGCCCGCGAGCGCCCCGGCCAGGAGGAGAGTTTTCATGGTGTGACTCCGGGTGACGAACCGACGGTGGGCACGGGCACATCATCCGGAGTTCGCGGCCGACTGCAACAGCCGAGTTCGGGAATCACGGGCCGCCGCCGCACCGACCCGCGGCGGACCTGGGAAGATGCGTGAACCTTGCCGCCCCTCCCCGGCACCGCGCCTGACGCCGAACAAGAAACTTGATGAGAAAATCGTAAATCGCGGGACTGACGCTTGCTCGGAGGTGTTTGGATACTTACGATTGCCCGGGTGAGGGTGGCCCCCTCCCAATCGTGGCCGCACCCGCCGACTCGCGTCGGGCCGGCTTCACACCCACTGCGGAGTTTCTCCATGCGTAAGATGCTGTTGGCCCTGGTTGCGCTGTTCGCGATGGCCGGTCTGGTGGTCGCGGTCGAAGTGACCGTCGTCAAGGCGGACAAGGACAAGAAGGAAGTTACCGTCAAGGAAGGCGACGCCGAGAAGACCTACAAGTACACCGACAAGACCAAGTTCAGCACCACCGACAAGGACGGCAAGGCGACCGAAGCCAAGGTCGAAGACTTCGAGAAGCGCGTTGGCGGCAAGAAGGGCGGCGCCAAGATCGACATCAAGACCGACAAGGACACGATCACCGAGGCGAGCTGGAAGGCCGGCAAGGGCAAGTAACCCTTTGACCGATCGCTGTACCGGGGCCCGGCCGCATGGCCGGGCCTTGTGCATTTTCGGGTCGCGTCTCTCGCCTCTTCAGTCGCGCACAGCTTGCGTCTGGCGCCGCGGATCCGGTTATGAACGGGCACGAAGTGGACTCATGTTCAGAACCGGCCGACGCGCCGCGACCGAACTAACGCACCGGGCAGAGCGGCCGAACGCGTTCTAAGCTGTGGCATGAGTCCGCGCAACCTCATCTCAATCGTGGCTCTCGCGCTCGTGGGGGTGCTTCTCGCCGGGCAGGTGCGGCGACTGCTCGCCGACCCGACCGTGTGGCCCCCGGACGACTTCGTGGAGTACTGGGCCGCTGCCAAACTGACGCTCAACGGCCAGAACCCGTTTGATGAGCAGTTGCTGCTCCCGCTGCAACTGCATGCCGGGCGGAAGACCGACGAAGCGATCATGATGTGGAACCCGCCGTGGGCGCTCCCTGCGGTGCTGCCGCTGGGACTGCTCCCCGCGCGCGAGGCCCAACTGCTGTGGCTGCTGGTCCACTTCGTCGCGGTCGGGTTCTGCGGCGACCGGTTGTGGGTCCTGCTGGGCGGGGCGCGCGGCAGACGGTGGATCGGGTGGGCCGCGGCGTTCGCGTTCATGCCCACCGTCTTCGCGCTGTCGAGCGGCCAGATCAGCGCCTTCCTCCTGCTCGGCGCGGTGCTGTTCCTCGAGTGCGAGCGCCGGGCGCCCCGCGACCGGAACTGGGAGTACCTGGCCGGGGCCGCGACCGTGCTGGTGGCGATCAAGCCGCACCTCGCGTACCTGCTGTGGGCCGGACTGGCGGTCGATGCCGTCGCCCGCGGCCGGTGGCGCGTACTCGCCGGCGGCGCCGCGGCCGGCCTCGCGTGCGCCCTCCTGCCGCTCGCGTTCAACCCCGGCGTCTGGCACCAGTACGCGGACGCGATGGGCAACCGCCCGCCGGCGCAGTGGCTCTCCCCGACGCTCGGCACCGTGTTGCGGATGGCGCTCGGGGCGGAGCACTTCCGCCTGCAGTTCGTGTCGGTCGCGGTGGGGGCCGCGTGGTTCGGCTGGTACCGCTGGCACAACCGGGGCGCGTGGGAGTGGTCCGAGCGGCTGCCGCCGGTGCTGCTGGTGTCGTTCGTGACGGCGCCCTACGGCGCGTGGCCGTTCGACATGGTGCTGCTGCTGCCCGCGGCGCTGGCGGTCGTGGCCGGGCGCAAGGTGGCGGGGTGCGGCCCGGCCGCGAGTGCGCTCTCGCGCGAGGCGGGCGGCCTGCTCGCGATCAACCTCGGGTGCCTGGTGCTGAACCTGTTCCAGATCGGCTCGTTCTGGTTCATCTGGGTGGGGCCCGCGGTCCTGTTGGTGTACGCCGCGCACGCGCGCCGGGCCGCGGCCGGCCCCGCGCCGCAACTCGCCCCGGTGACCGCATGAAGCTCCCGCGGTGGGTCGGCCCCGGTGCGGTCGCGTTCGTCACCCTCTGGCTCGCCCTGCTCGGCGCGGGGCGCAGCGCGTTCCTCAAAGACCCTGGCACGTTCTGGCACACGACGACCGGCG
>JBJSXS010000127.1:0-3671 GCA_046086545.1 Gemmata sp. | reverse complement strand
GCCGGAGCCGGGTTGGGTGCGGTTTACTGCGGCCGACACCGGCACCGGGATGAGCGCGGAGGCGAAGGCGCGGGTGTTCGAACGGGGGTTCACCACGAAGGAATCGGGCGCGGGGCAGGGGCTGGCCAACGTCTACGGGATCGTACAGCGGCTCGGCGGGCGCATCCGGTTCTTCTCCGAACCCGGCCGCGGCACCACGTTCGAGATCGACCTGCTGGCCGCGCGCCCGGCGCCCGCTCTGCCGCCGTGGTCACGCAGCGGGCCGGCGCCGGCGGCCGGTAGCGCCCCCGCGCCGCCGCCGGCCGTGGTGCTGCTGGCCGTAGGCGAACCGGAGGCGCGCGCACGGTTCTGTCACGAGCTCGAAGGCGCCGGCCTCACGGTCGTTACGTCCGGCACCGGGGCCGGCGCCTTGCGCCTCGTAGCGGAGCACGGCGGTCCGCTCGACCTGCTCGTGACCGACGTCGTCCTGCCCGGGGGCAGCGGGCGCGAACTGGCCGAACACGTCCGCGCCCGGTTCCCGGCGGCGAAGGTGCTGTTCACGTCTGACGAACCGGCCCGGCCTGCAGGGCCCGAGGAGCGGGTCGAGTACCTGCACACGCCCTGCCTGCCGCATCATCTCCTCGAGCGCGTGTCACAGTTGCTCGGGTGTGCTGTGGGTTAACATCTGACGCCCGACCGGGCGAACAATCACGCGCAGAAGGCGGCGGGTCCGGGCAAGTGCCGCGCCACCTTTCGTTCCGCGAAGATATCCGACGCCGACTGGGACAGGCCCGGGCTCACTCACGTGCAAGATGTTCCGGTGCTACTCCCACTTCGGCAGGTCGGCGGGCGGCTTCGCGCTCGACTTCTCTTTGTCTCGGGCGATCAGCTCTTTCAGCTTCGTCGTTTTGTTCTCGATGTCGCCGCCGGTCGCGAGGAAGTAGCGGCCGTCCTTCGCGCCCGCGTCGATGTTGAGTACGGGGTTCGCGTCCGCGGTGAACCGCGCCTTGTCGAGCGGCACCCACTCGCCCTTCACGGGCTTCAGCCACCCGTTGCCGATGACCGCGCGGCGCTCCTTCGTTGTCGAAACCTTGTTCCGCCTGAAGTCCTCGACGAACGAGTAGTACCCCTTAAGCAGATCGCCTTTCGCCAGCGTCGAGAAGGTGACGAGGTGCTTCCACTGCTTCTTTTCGGGCAGGTAGAAGTACCCGGAGTACGCGGTGCGGGCGTCGCCGTCGGGCTTCGCGGTCACCAGGAACCGGTACGTCTCGCCGGTCTTCCACTCGTAGTCGAAGAACGACTGCCCGCCGGTGCCCTCGCCGCCGAACCGCTGCACGCGCACCGCGTCGTCCTTGTGCAGCATCTTGACGCGCTTCGACTCGTCCACCTTCTTGGGGTCGTCGCCGCTGGTCGGGTCCCAAACGGAGAACAGCACCAACTTTTTGCCGTTCGCGAGCTCCTGTATGCCGAAGTACCCTTTGCCCCACCCCGCGGCCATGAAGTACGTCCCGTCGGCCGACTTCTCGACGGCCAACTCGTTGTAGAACGCGACCCCTTCCGGGGCGGGGAATCCGAGGTGAACAGACCGGCACGCGATGCCCTTCAACTTTTCGTCCGCGGGACTCGAAGCGAGGGCAAACGCGACCAGGGCGATGGCGAGCGCGAACCGTGTCATGGGGCTCCCGGGAGAGAGGGGGCGAACTGGTCTTATGTCGGAACGGGGGCTCTGCCGGAAAGAAGAGCCGGGCGCACGTGGGGGGCTACTTCGCCTTCTTCAATTCGAAGTAGAACCCGGTTTTGCCGTCGAAGTCCGTAGACCGCTTGTCCTTCTCCAGCGAGTACGCCAACCTCACCGTGTCGCCCTTGATCTCAACGACGCCCAGCGCCTTGGTCCCCTTCGTGCCGTCCGGCCCCTCAACGATCTCCATGTCGATGTTCGCCGGGGTCGCCTTCGGGTCGATCCGGTAGCTCATCACGAACTTGGTGTCGCCCGCCCTGATGGTGAACTTGTCGGCCGTCGCGGAGTACTCGGCCTTTTTGGCGGCCTCGTCCACCGCGGCGCCGTTCTTCTTCCCGGCCACGAGCGTGTACTTGCCGCTCAGGTCCGCCTTCTCGTCGGCGCGGGCCACCAGCGCCCCGCACGCGACCAGTCCCGCCGTAAGCACCAGAGCCTTCATGGGCAAATTCCTTCGTTCGTAACTCGGTCCCACCGCCACACCGGGATTGTATGAGGGGCCGCCCCGAGCGCGGCTGTCCCGGCGGTGGGCGCCGGCCCGAAAGCGGCATGGCACCGGGTTCGGGTGCCCAGTAGAATCAGCACCACGGGTACAGGTTGCCACGATCCCGGAGGGATGCCGATGAACGTAACGCTCATGCGCCGGGCGGTTGTGCTGCTCGCCGTCGGATTCGCCGCCGCGCTGAACGGGCCGGCGCGGGCCGAAGAGCAGAAGAACCCCTTGCGCGAGGAACTGCTCAAGCTCAACTCCGTCACCGGCGAGGACGCGCAGCGCACCAGGTTGCTCGCGCTGGTCAAGGACAAGGAGAAGGCGAAAAAGCTGCTGACCGAGGCCGGCAAGATGCTGAAGGAGGCGAAGGGTAAGGAGAGCCCGTTCAACTTCAACGGCGCGACGATGATTGCCAAACTGGCGCACTTCAACAAGCAGTACGACGTGGCGGAGCCGTTCTACGAGTACCTGGTAGAGAGCGCCACCAAGCTCAAAAGCGGCAGCAAGATGGTTTCGGCCTACGAGGGCCTGATCGACATGTACTGGGACGCGAAGAAGTTCGCGCTGGCGTCGGAGGCGTGTCAGAAGTTCGTCGACGACATGGGGCCCGAGGAGTACGAGAACGCCAAGCCGTTCATCCTCGAGCGGCTCGCCCAGTCGACGGCGAAGGAGGGGAAGTTCGACGAGGCGCTGAAACTGGCCGACCTGCTCATCGAGGCAGACCGCGGCGGCTGGTACTTCCACCAGACCAAGGGCTGGGTGCTGCGCGAGCAGGGCAAGCTGCCGGCGGCCATCGACTCCTACAACAAGTCGCTCGACCAGCTCGACACCAGCAAGGGCATGAAGGCCGAGCTCAAGGACCGCATGAAGGACCGCACGCGGTACATCCTGACCGGGCTGTACGTGGACAACAAGGACGTCGAGAAGGCCGCGAAGGAGCTGCAGACCCTCATCAAGCGGAACCCGGACAACCCCACCTACAAGAATGACCTCGGGTTCATCTGGTGCGACCACGACATGAACCTGGAGGAGTCCGAGAAGCTCATCAAGGAGGCCATCGGCCTCGACAAGAAGGAAAAGGAGAAGCTCAAGAAGGACGGCAAGATCGACGAGGTGAAGCCGAACGCCGCCTACCTCGACAGCCTCGGGTGGGTGCTGTTCAAGCAGAAGAAGTACAAGGAGGCACTGGAGCCGCTGAAGCAGGCCGCGGCCGACGACGAGGACGGTAGCCACCTTGAAATCTGGGACCACCTCGCCGACTGCCACATCGCGCTGGGCCAGAAGAAGGAGGCCATCGCCGCGTGGGAGAAGGCGCTCAAGCACGAAGACCTGTCGAAGCGAGACACCGAGCGCCGCCGCAAGGTGAGCGAGAAGCTCCGGAAGGCCCGCGCGGAGTAGGGCCGAGCCACCCGACCCCCTCCCTGCGGGGGCGGGGCGTCGAGACGCTTGTGGGTTTTCGGGGTTTTT
>JBJSXS010000126.1:0-6351 GCA_046086545.1 Gemmata sp. | reverse complement strand
TCGTGAACAACGCGGGCATGAACGCCCCCCAGGCCATCGACGCGATCACGGACGACACTTGGGACCGCGTGTTGGAGGTGAACCTCAGCTCCGTTATGGCACTCACCCGCGAGATCGTTCCGCGGATGAAGCAGCAGAAATGGGGCCGGGTGGTTCACATTTCGTCGATCATGGGCCAGGTGTCGAAGGAGAGGCGGAACGTCTACTCCGCGACGAAGGCGGCCCTTATCGGAATGGCCCGGGCGAGCGCGCTCGACCTCGGACCGTTCGGGGTCACGGTGAACTGCATCGCCCCGGGGCCGTTCATGACCGACATGCCGATGTCGGTCCTGTCGGACGCCGAGAAGCAGGCGTTCGCCGACCGCACCGCTCTGGGCCGTTGGGCCGACCCGCGCGAACTGGTCGGCCCCGTGCTCATGTTGTGCAGCGACGCCGGCAGCTACGTGACCGGTCAGACCCTGTTCGTGGACGGCGGCTACTTGGCCCGCTGATTGATGTTGTGACCGCGACTTGATTATGGCCCGAGTACGGGATACCATCCTTTAAGACTCGCCGCGCGGGTTGTGCCGAACCCCTCAGATTTGGCGGAACTTGCTCGGCGGAAGGTACTCCTCCCATGAATGCCTGCCCTCCTCTCCCGGGTGCCGACACGGTGGTCAAAAGTGTCCACCGCGAGTGCATTGAGGAAGAGAACAAGTACAGGTGGCTGGAAAGTGAGAAGGTCGGCTACGACCTCGGCGAGGGGTGCGTCAAGCGGTGGGTGAAGGACCACTGGACCGGCTACCTGCGGGCGCGGTGGGTCGAACACTTGCAGGGCAAATGCTTCTGGATCGAACTTTCGGGCCACGACTTTGGCCTGTTGCTCCGCGACTTCAAGGAGCAGACCGAACTGCTCAACCAGATCCTGAATCAGCTAAAAGCCGGCGCCGAGAACCTAGACGTCATCACCTGGGCCCTCAACAACAATGTACCGCTCGAGCCGGTGAACGAGATCCTCGAAGCCCTCGACGTTAACAGCAAGCGCCTCGCCCACCGATTCGACAGCCCCCCGCCGACCGGCAACTCCGCCGCCTGAACTTACGACAGCCTTACACTTACCCCCCCGCAGCACCTGCGGGCGAAAAAAAAGAACGGGAGGCACGCGGCCTCCCGTTTACGGTGCTTTTGGGTCCGCCCCCCTGAGCGCGTCACTCGTCGAACCGGTACTTGCCGTGGCAGTCGGTGCAGGCGCCGTCGAGCAGCGTCAGCTTCTGGCGCAGCACCTTCAGGTCCGGCGCCTTCTTGGTCGCCTCGGCGATCAGCTCTTTGCTCAGGTCCACCGACCGCTTGCTCAGGTCCTTCCACTCCTTCTCGCTGGCCGGCTTGTTGAGGGCCTTCTCGTTCGGGTTGTGGAACGCGTACTCGTTGAGCACCGCGGACCGCACCGCGAGCAGTTCGACCCCGGCCGGGTCCAGCTTCACCGTGCTGCCCTTGGCGGTCCACTCCTTGAGGTCCTTCTCGATGTTCATGCCGCTGGGCATCTTCAGCACGGTGGTGTTGCTGAACAGCTTCATGGTGGTGGGCAGGTAGGTGACGTGCTTGTCCTTGGCCTTCTCGAACGCTTCGAGCTTCGGCAGGTCGCCACCGGTCTTGCCGGCGCCCGGCTTGACGGCAAGTTTCTTGCCCAGCTCGGCCGCGTCCTTGTACTTCTTGGCGTTGATGGCCTCGGCAACCTTCAGCACGTCGGCCTTGAGCGCGGCGTCGCCCAGCGCGTCCGCGTACGCGGCCAGCACCAGCGCCGCGCCGACCGCCGGCTTCGCGGAGCGGAGCGACGGCTCGTCCGATTTGGCGAGCGCGTCCAGGCGCGTTTGGAGGAACTTGAGGTCCGCAGCGGCGGCCTTCTGGTAAGAGTCCTTCGGCAGGTCCGGGGTGCCCGCGGGGGCCGGACCGTCGGCGAGGCACAGGCCCGCCACGAGGGCAGCCACAACAGTGAGAATGCGCAACTTGGTGGTCACGAACCGGGTCTCCGTCAGAGGAACGCGGGGTGGGAAACCGTGAACCGTGGCTTGCGCCGCGGTCGCGCCGGGCTATTATCGCACCCGCGCGGCGAAGTGGGGAGTCCTGCGTCAGGAAAAGCTCAAGTCACGGTTTCCCAAAACGGGATCGACCGCCCAGCACCCGCGAACGTGAACCTGCTGCCGGGCGCGGCGAAGAGAGAGGATCTCGTCGCGGTCGCACCCGGCGCCCTGGAGTGCAGCCGCGAGAACGGGCACGGCAGAGATGTTACAAGACTCGTAGATTCCGGGCGGCGAGTGCCCTCGGGGTGTCGGGCGTTACTCGGGCGCGGACGCCGCAGTGGCCGACAGACCGAGAGCGTCGCAGACCCCGAGGAACCGGCACCGGCGGGCGTCTCGCTCGGAAACGCGGTGCAGAAAGATGAGTCCGCTGATTGCGTGGAACGGTGTTAACGCGACAAAGTTCTTGGCCCCCGCGACATTCACCGCGAAGAGCGCCTGTGCGATACCGCTGCCACGCAGCGCCTCCGGGTGATCGGCCTCGCACAGCGGCAGGCCATCCCGGTCAACGGCCCGGGCCGTTGGCCTGTGGCGAACAGTTCCGCACCCGCGCCCGCCTGCTAAGTTAACCGCATGACGAACGAGCCTGCTCTCCCGCCGCCGCCGGCGTTCTACCGCGAACCGCTCGCCATCGGGTCCGTGAAACTGGCCTCGCGGTTCAACCTGGCGCCGCTCGCGGGGTACACCAACCTGCCGTTCCGCCTCTCCGTACGCGAGTTGGGCGGCGTGGGGCTGTGTACCACCGACCTCGTGAACGCCCGCGCCATCGTCGAGCAGATCAAAAAGACGATGGAGCTGCTCGCGCACAGCCCGGCCGAGCGCCCGCTGTTCGTGCAAATCTTTGGCTCGAAGCCGAGCGAGATGACCGGGGCTGCCAAGTGGCTCGTGGGGGAAGGCATAGCCGACGGAATCGACATCAACATGGGGTGCCCGGTTCGCAAGGTGGTCAAGACCGGCGGCGGGTCGTCGCTCATGTGCGACACCACCGGCGCGACCGTTGAGTTGGTGCGGCAGGTGGTCGAAGCGGTGCCGGTGCCGGTCAGCGTGAAGATGCGCCTCGGCTGGGACGACGACAACCTGAGCGCCCCGCACTTCGCGCGCGAGTTCGAAAAGGTGGGGGTGGCGGCGCTCACGATCCACGGGCGCACGCGCGAACAGGGGTTCGGCGGCGGGGTGAACCACGACGGGATCCGGCGCGTGGTCGAGGCCGTCGAGCGCGTCCCGGTGTTCGGGAACGGCGACGTGCGCTCGGTGCAGGACGCGGCGCGGATGATCGCGGACACCGGCTGTCACGGGGTCGCCATCGGCCGCGGGGCGCTCGCGAACCCGTGGGTGTTCCGGCAGTTCGATTCGTGGGTGCGCACGGGCGACCCGGGGCCGCGCGCGACCTACGCCGAGCGCCTGAACTTCATGCGCCTTCACCTCCGCCGGCTCGTCGAGTGGAAGGGCAACGAGCGCAACGGGTGCGTTCACTTCCGGAAGGTCGCGACGTGGTACACGAAGGCCCTCCGGTTCCCCAAGAAAGTGCAGCAGCGGCTCGTGATGCTCTCGAACCTCAACGAGTTCGAAGTGATCGTGGCCCCGTTCGCCGAAGGGCCGGTGCCGGCCGGGTGGAGCGAGTACGACGCGCAGCAGGCGCACATCGCGGTGCCCGCCGGCCCGATCGCCCACTGGTGAGGAGGGGGCGCGCGATGGACCTGCACCGCCTCGTGCTGCTGCCGAACGGCCGCGCTCACGAACAGTCCTGGGCCGAGGTTCCGCCCGCCGGCCACGCGGACGTGAAGGCGCTCGGCGCGCTGTTCCGCGGGCTGCGGTGCGACGCGACCGTGACGGTCCCGCAGGGGCAACTCCGCGTCGTGTGGACCGGCTCGAAAGGCGGGGCCATCGGCTCGTTCCACCTCGACGGCGCGCTTTTCCTCTGCACGGTGCTGGCGACCGGGCGCGACGCGGAGGAGGAGCGGCTGTACCTGTCCACCGTCGGCCGGCAGTGGAACGGCTCCGACATGGTCAAAGGGGTGCTCGAGGTGCGGCCGTCGCCGTTCCTCACACTCGCCGACATCACCGACCGGCCGCTCCTCGTTGCGATGCTGGTCCCGTCGCTGGCACCGGACGTGTGGGCGGCCGTCAACGGCGTCGAACTGGCCGCGGTCGCGGCCCACTTCGCGGCCCTCGGCGCGCCGGGCGAGTGAAGAATCCGTCGGGCGCTCCAGTTCGCTGCTAACCGTCGGGCCGTCTGAATGTATCATCTCAGGTGAACCACTCACCCAGGAGCCGTGCAATGACCTCCCTGCAATCGTTGGCCGCGTCCGGCACCAAGCTGTGGCTCGACTCCGTCGACCCGGACCTCATCAAGCTCAACCGGTCCCAGGGCGCCACCGGTGCCACGTCGAACCCGATCATCATCTCGGACCTGCTCAAGACCGGGCGGTTCGACGCCCACATGAAGACGTTCTTCGCCGCCGGGCACGACGACGAGGCGGTCGCGTGGGCCATGACCGACAAGCTGGTGAAGGACGCGCAGGACGTGTTCCTCGACGTGTGGGAGAACACGAAGGGCGACGACGGGTGGGTCAGTTTCGAACTCGATCCGCTGCTCGAAGACCACGACCAGAAGCGCAACACCCAGGAGCGCTCCGCGGAGTACATCCGCCTGGGCAAGAAGTGGAACGCCGGGCACAAGAACCGCATGATCAAGGTGCCCGCGACCCCGGGCGGCCTGGGCGCCATCGAGGAACTGGTGGCCGCCGGAGTGTGCCCGAACATCACGCTCATCTTCTCCGAGCGCCAGTACATCCTGGCCCGCGACGCGGTGGCCCGCGGCGCCGCGCGGCGGACCGACAAGCAGAACGTGAAGAGCGTGTACAGCATCTTCGTGAGCCGCGTGGACGTGTACACGGAGAATCAAGTCCCGAACCTGATCCCGGCAGCGCAGGGCCAGGTCGGGATCGTGAACGCGAAGCGCATCTACAAAATGAACAAGGACTTCTGGGCGGGCAAGGGGTTCCCGCGCAAGCAGGAGATGATCTTCGCCAGCACCGGCACCAAGAAGATGAAGGATGGCGTCACCCCGCCCGCGTGGAAGTACGTCGAGGCGCTGGCCGGCGACGACATCGAGACCAACCCGCCGCAGACCAACGAGGCCGTGCAGACCAGCAACCGGATGTTCACCAAGCAGGTCGGTCAGATGCCGTCGGCCGAAGTGCTGGCCGACATCGACGCGAAAGTGGACATGAAGAAACTCGAAGAAACGCTGATGAGCGAGGGGCTGGCGAAGTTCGCCGAACCGCACAAGGCGCTGCTGGCGCTGATCGCCAAGAAGCGGGCGGAGCTGAAGTAAGTGGGGTGGTCAGTTTTCAGTGATCAGTGTTCGGTCAAGCAAGCAGCCGGTGTCGCTCCGCGTCTACCGAGAACTGATCACTGACGGGTGACCGCTCGACAAGAGACGCCGTTGGGAGCTGAACCCGCCCCGGGAGCTTTGCGGGCCCCCGCCCGACCCGTCGGACGGCGGCGGCGTAGGGCAGGCCGCAAGCCTGTCCTACGCGGCGGCCTCTCCGGTCGCTCGCAAGTGCGCCTCGCTGAGCGAATGGACATCCGGCACCCCGTCGGCGCGCGGTCGTCGCACGCCGGCCCCGGCAGCCACCCAGCCGTGGTCCCACGCGCCGTCCTCGCGCAGTTTGACAGCGGGGCGAGTGGTCGTGGAGGGCACAGGAATCCCGGCCCCCTGCACCGGTTCACCCGTTTCAATACGCTTCGCTGACCGGCACGGCACTGTCGGAGGTACACGTCCGTCGCCACAACTCGCTCCGCTTGAGCGGTGGAGAAGTGAGGCACCGCGGCCGCGCGAGGTTCGCGCCGCGGTAGTGCTACTCGGCGGGCGCGTCCTCGCGCGCGTCGCCGCGCAGGACACGCCACCCGCACCACGCCCACAGCGCCAGCAGCAGGAACGTGTCCAGCGGGTATCGGACGTTCGTCGCGCCCTTCACGATCGGCGAGGTGGGCGTACCGCCCGGTTCGGTCGCGGGCGTGGCGAAGTACCCGAACCCGACGGTCGCCTCCAGGTTGATTCCGGCGAGCCAGTTCTCGGTCACGAGCAGCGCCACCAGGAGGGTCAGCGGGAACGAGTTGACGTACCCCGTCATGCGCACCCCGAACGCCCCCGGGGCGCGCGGCGCGGGCGCGCTGAGCTCGCGCGTCTCGGGCACGCGCGGGTCGGCCGGGCCGGGCGCGAGCGTGAACGCGTCCAGGCGCATGAGCCGCCGCGGGTCTGCCAGCAGCACCGCGACCGCGACCGCGGCCA
>JBJSXS010000125.1:0-3739 GCA_046086545.1 Gemmata sp. | reverse complement strand
TTCCCCCTCCCCCCCCCGCGCCCTGCGGCTGCACCCGGTTGTCCGCCTACGGAGCCTTCCGATGAGCCTCTCCCGCCGTGAGCTGTTCCGCACCGCGCCCGTCGCGCTCGCCGCCGGCGGGCTGCTCCCGCGCTCCGCACGCGGCGGCCCCGAGCCGCTCATCGTGCGCATGAACGAGCCGCGGAACCTCGAAACCCCGCTCTCGGACCTGTTCTCCCCGGGCACCGACAAGTTCTTCGTGCGGAGCCACTTCGCGGTGCCGGCGGTGGACGCGAAGGGGTTCAAACTCGCCGTCGGGGGGCACGTCGAGAACAACCTGGAACTGACGCTCGACGACCTCAAAAAGATGGGCGCGGTGTCGCGCGACATCGTACTCGAGTGCGCCGGCAACGGGCGCGTGTTCCTCGTGCCGCAGGCGCGCGGGCTCCAGTGGGGCCACGGCGCGGTCGGGCAGGCGAAGTGGACCGGGGTGCCGCTCGGCGCGGTGCTCGAGCGCGCGAAGGTGAGGGCCCGCGCCGGCGATGTCGTCCTCGTCGGCGCCGACCAGGGCGCGATCGCTGATCCCGCGACCCCGGGAGCGATCAACTTCGACCGCGGCATCCCGCTGAAGAAGGCCACGGCCGACGAGACGCTGCTCGTGTGGAACATGAACGACGCGCCCCTCACGGCCGGCCACGGGGCGCCGCTCCGCGCGCTGGTCGGCGGGTGGTACGGCATGGCGTCGGTGAAGTGGCTCACCCGGGTCGCGGTGCTCGACAAGCCGCACACGGGGTTCTGGCAGACGATCGACTACTCCGTCTGGGAGCGCCCGAAGGACGCGCCCCCGCAGCTCGCACCGGTGACCGCGATCCAGCCGAAGGCGGTGCTGACCAGCGCGGGCGCTCTCGAACGGGTGCAGGGCAAGGTCGAACTCGCCGGGTTCGCCTGGGCCGGCGAGAACGCGGTGGCGAAGGTCGAGGTGAGCGCCGACGGCGGGAAGACCTGGGCCGCCGCGACGCTCGACAAGTCCGAGCCGTTCAAGGCCGCGCGCTGGCGCCTGTCGTTCGCGCTCCAGCCCGGGGCGCACAAGCTGTTGGCCCGGGCCACTGACGACAAGGGCGCCACTCAGCCGGAGAAGCGCGACTCGGACCGCCGCACGTACATGATCAACCACCTCGTTCCGGCCGAAGTGCTGGTGAAGTGAGGGCCCGTCGGTTACCCCGCGGACGCGCAGCCCGGCGTCGAACCCTCACGTCTGCGCCGACCACCCGTGCGCGAGCGCCGGAGCGTCGGCGGCGCTCGCGCGGGTGGGCCGGTCCCGCTGGAGAGCGGCCGGCAGGCTCTCGGAACTCGCGGTCACGGTGAGCCGCCCGCCGCCCGGGCCGAGGCGCCGCTCCGGCGGGTGCGAGAACAAGGTAGGGGGTACACCGGACGCGCGCGGCACGCGAGGTCGGTGGGGGCTACTTCTGCTCCGGGCGCAGCAGCGGGAACAGGATCACGTCGCGGATCGTCTGCGTGTTGGTCAACAGCATTACGAGGCGGTCGATGCCGATGCCCAACCCGCCCGCGGGCGGCATCCCATGGCGCAGCGCGCGGATGAAGTCGTGGTCCATCTTCGCCATCGAGTCGTCTTCGCTCAGCCCCGCGAGCTGCTGCGAGAAGGTTTGCTCCTGCGTGATCGGGTCGTTCAGCTCGGTGTACGCGTTCGCCAGCTCCATGCCGTGGACGTACAGCTCGAACCGCTCCGCGATGGCCGGGTTGTCGCGCTTGCGCTTGGTCAGCGGGCACAGGCTCGCGGGGTAGTCGTACACGAACACCGGCCCGACCAGCCGCTTCTCCACGAACCCCTCGAACAGCTCCTGCACGAGCACGTCGTGCGCCTTCGCGACCGGCGGCGCCCCCTTCGACGGCGCGAACTCCGTGGGGACCCCGGCCGCGTGCGCCGCGGCGCGCACGGCCACCTCGTCGGTCATCTCGCACCCGACGTGCTCCTTGAAGAGGTCGCCGTAACTGGCGCGCTGGAACGGCGGGGCGAAGTTCACCACCTTCTCGCCGAACCGCAGGTGCCGCTCGCCGTGCAACTGGTAGACGTTGTGCGGCACCGGGCGCGTCTTCTTCTGGCCCTTCTCCTCGTACTCCTCGTCCACGTCCACGGTCGCGGTCGGCCCGACGGCATCCACGCACGCGACGATGAGGCCCTCGGTCAGGTCCATCATCGTCCGGTAGTCGCCGTACGACTGGTACAGCTCGAGCATCGTGAACTCGGGGTTGTGCTTGGGGCTGATCCCCTCGTTGCGGAACACCCGGCCGAGCTCGTACACCTTTTCCAGCCCGCCCACCAGGAGGCGCTTGAGAGGGAGTTCCAGTGCGATGCGCACGAACAGATCAATGTCGAGCGCGTTGTGGTGCGTCTCGAACGGGCGCGCCGCGGCCCCACCGGCGATGGCGTGCAGCGTCGGCGTCTCGACCTCCATGTACCCCCGCGCGTCCAGGTAGTTGCGGATCGTGCGGACGATCTGCACCCGCTGGTGCGCGCGGCGGAGCGTTGCCGGGGTGTAGATCAGGTCCAGGTACCGGTGCCGCAGCCGGTACTCGATGTCGCCCAGCCCGACGGTGTCCTTCGGGTGCGGCTCCAGCGACTTGGTGAGGAACGTGAGCTTCTCCACGAGTACGGTCAACTCGCCGCGCTTCGCCTTCCCGAACTCGCCGTCCACGCCCACGAAGTCGCCCAGGTCGAGCAACTGCGCGAGCTGCCAGTCCCGCTCCGACACCTTGTCGATGCGCACCATGAGCTGGATGCGGGCGGTCTGGTCCCACAGGTCGAGGAACAGCATCTTGCCCGCGGTGCGGTACCGGATGACGCGGCCGGCGGCGCGCACCTTCGGCCCCGGCTTCGCGTCGTCGAAGAACTCGGGCGTGAGGCTGCGGATCTCGCCGATCGGCCGCGCGTTGTCGAACCGCTGGCCCCACGGGTCGAGGCCCAGTGCCTCGATCTGGCGCATCTTCTGGAGCCGAACTTCGGCGAGGTCGAGGGGTGTTTCGTCGGCCACGGTGCTTGGTCCCATTTGAGTGAGGGGGTGAAGAGGTTTTAGCTCCAACCCGATTCAAGGACACCAGCGCCGCGCGCGTGTTCGCGGAGAGAAGGGCAAACCTGCCCCCCAGCCCCGTCACCGAACTGTTGCGTGTACGACATGGCCGCGGGGGCGCCGCAAGACGTCGGCACGGTCGCTTCGTCACTCGAGCTTGTCCGCGTACAGACGAGCGTGCTGTGGGTGTCCGCGGCCGCGGTCGGGCTGGCGGCGGTCGGTGGCGGCGGGTACGCTCTCATCCCGCCGAGTACGCTCCCGTTCAGAGCCGGTCGGCAGAGGGCAGTGGTCGGAGGGCGGAGGTGGCACCATTCGGTGTTCTGACCTCGTGCCCGGAAAGGAGTCCCATGACCCCGGCGACGGACCGCCGCGAAGCCGAACAGCTCTTTCACGACCGGCAGGCGGCCGCGCGCGCGGGCAGTTTCCGCACCGGGGCGGCCGCACTTCACTTCGACACCGACGCGTACCTCGATCACGAAACCTGGGTGCGGCCCGCGTTTCTGGCACTGGGCGACCTGCGCGGCAGGCGCGCCCTCGACTACGGGTGCGGGCACGGGATGGCGGCCGTGGCGATGGCGCGGGCCGGCGCGCGCGTCGCCGCGTTTGATCTGTCCCCCGGGTACGTGGCCGAAGCGCGGGCGCGCGCCGCCGCGAACGGCGTGCGCGTCGAGTGC
>JBJSXS010000124.1:0-3892 GCA_046086545.1 Gemmata sp. | reverse complement strand
GCACCCGGGCTCAACCCGCCGGGTCTTTGCCGTTGGCCCAGGGGCCGGCGAGGGACTGGTGCGCGGGGGGCTGCACGGTTCCCCCGTCGCCGCCGCTCCACCCGAAAATCTGGTTCGGTTTCGCGCGCTGCTGGCTCCGCTTCGCCCACCGCTCGGCCCAACTCGCATCGGCGGCCACAACCGCGCGCTTCTCGCGGTCCCAGAACAGCGCCTGCCCGGTGCGGTAGCTCTGCACCGCCATCGCGGCGGTGACGACCGCGACGGCGCCCAGGTCCGGCGGGCTGAACGTGCTCTGCCGCTTCGTGCGGGCGCACTCCAGGAAATTCTCCCACAGCGCCTCGGTGTCGTTGCGCGGCGGCTCCGCGCTCTCGAACGACGACGGCTCCGGCGGGCCCTCCAGGCGCGCCGGGAAGCTCGCCCCGCGCGCGGGGTCGTCGCGGAACAGTTGGAACCCGCCCTTCACGAACTTGATGGCCCCGAGGCGCCCGCGAATCACGTCCTCGGCCGGGTAGCCGCTCAGCGTGGTCGCGGTCGCGACGAGCTGGCACCCCTCCTCGTAGTCCGCGACGACGGTGCTGACGTCGGGCACGTCGCGCCCGTCCGCTTCGAGGTACAGGCCGCCGCCCGCGGTCACGCGCGCCGGGAACCGCACGCCCATCGCGGCGGTCATGCGCGTGACGTGGTGAACGAGCATGTCGGTGAACGGCCCGCCGCTGAACGCACTCAGGCACCGCCACTGCGCGAAGCTCGCGCGATCAAAGGGCAGGTCCGCGGCAGTCGGCCCGACCCTGTGGCCCGCGCACTCGAACTGGTGCCCGAGGAACAGGTCCCAGTCGACCGTCTTCGGGGTCATCTGCTTGGCGAGCCGGTAGAACCGCCACTGCCCGCGGATGTCGTTGCGGAAGAAGCCCGTTTGCGCGTGCGCGACGTGCCCGATCGCGCCGGCCCGGATGGCGTCGAACGCGCGCATCCACACGCCGTCGGCCATCGATTGCACGCCCACGGTGACGACGCGGCCCGAGCGCTTCCACGCGTCGGCCACCGCGACCGCCTCTTCCGCGGTGCGGGTCATCGGCTTCTCGACGTACACGTCCTTACCCGCGGCGAGGGCGTCGAGCGTCATCCTGCCGTGCCAGTGGTCCGGCGTGGTGATGCACACCGCGTCCAGGTCCGCGCGGTCCAGCACGCGCCGGTAGTCCTTCGTCACCGACGCCTTGTCGTTCCGATCAAGGCCGCACTTGCGGGCCGACGGGTACAGCCCCTGGCAGTACCGGCGGCGGGTGACCTTCCCGCCGAAGTGGACGTCGTACTCGTCCGCGAGCCCGTCCCACACGTCGCACACCGCGACCGCCGCGACCGGCCGCCCGTCGCGCGCAAAACGATTAATGAGGTCGATGTGCGCCTGCGCGCGGCCGCCGCACCCGAGAAACCCGATGCGGACCTTGTCGTTGCTCCCGACCACATCGCCGTACGCGGCCGCCGACAGCGACAGCGCGGCGGCCGAGCCGAAGAACTTCCGGCGGTCGAAGGGTGTTGGCATATCGGTGAGACGTTTCGGCGGGGCGAATCGTTCCGTCATCATATCCGAACGCGTGCCGCGTCCGTATCATTCGTCTAGTTTGCGCGCCCGTTCACTAAGTACGAGACTCAACCCCGCACATGCACGCGAAACTTGCTCTGGCAGACGGCACCGTGTTCACCGGGCGCGGGTTCGGCGCGACCGGCGAGACGCTGGGCGAAGTGGTGTTCAACACCTCCATGATGGGCTACCAGGAGGTTCTCACCGACCCGTCGTACACCGGGCAGATCGTCACGATGACGTACCCCCTGATGGGCAACTACGGCACCACCCCCGACGACCAGGAATCCCCGGGCGTGCGCGTCGCCGGCTTCGTGGTGCGCGAGCTGACCCGCGTGCCGAGCAACTTCCGCTCGAACAACTCACTCGACGGCTTTCTGAAGGAGAGCAACGTCATCGGCATCGAGGGGATCGACACGCGCGCCCTCGTGCGGAAGCTCCGCGTGCGCGGGGCGATGAGCGGCACCCTTTCGACGGCCGATCTGGATGACGCTTCGCTGGTGAAGAAGGCCCGCGAGTTCCCCGGGATGGAGGGCCGCGACCTCGTGCGCGAGGTGGTGCCGCCGAAGGCGTTCCGCTGGCAGGGCGGGTTCGGCCAGTTCGCGGACCACGTGCTGCCCGCGCGCCCGGCGACGAAGCGCGTGGTCGCCATCGACTACGGCATGAAGTGGAACATCCTGCGGTGTCTGACGCAGGTCGGGTGCGACGTGACCGTGGTCCCCGGCACCGCGACCGCCGAGGAAGTGCTGTCGCACGACCCCGACGGCATCTTCCTGTCGAACGGCCCCGGCGACCCGGCGGCGGTCGGGTACGCCATCGACACGGTGAAGGGCTTGCTCGGCAAGAAGCCGATTTTCGGCATCTGCCTCGGGCACCAGCTGCTCGGGCTGGCGCTCGGCGCGAAGACCTTCAAGCTGAAGTTCGGCCACCGCGGCGCGAACCAGCCGGTCCGAAACGAGCTGACGAAGCAGATCGAGATCACCACGCAGAACCACGGCTTCGCGGTCGACCCCTCGACGCTCCCTAAAGGTGTGGTGCCCACTCACATCAACCTGAACGACAACACGCTGGAGGGTCTGCGGCACACGGCGATGCCCGTGTTCAGCGTGCAGTACCACCCCGAGGCCGCCGCCGGCCCGCACGACAGCAGCTACCTGTTCGAGGAGTTCCGCAAGTCGATGGGGTGAGGGGCGTAGGAAGCCAGAACCCAGGGAGCGAACCCCCGGGCCGGCCGGGCGGTGTTCCCCGCGTACTCATCAAGCACCTCGGGCGCGGGCGTCTCGGCTTAGCGCCCGGTCGCGTTTGACGTGCGAACCTGCTTCCTGCTCGCCACCGCACCCGGCAGCCCGGCACGAGCGGTAAGCGCCCCGCGCCGGGGTGCCCCGTTCGGGGCCGCACGCACGTTCTAGCGCCCGTCGATGTTCCATGAGGAACGGTGTTTTCCGCGCCGACCCGCGCACTCCCGCCCGCCCGGAACCGCACGGAACTGCGCGATACCGCTTTTCGCTACGCACCGCCGATGAGCTATGATGCTGACGCCATGAACGACGAGGCCGCCCTACTCCGCGCGATCACCGCCAACGCGGGCGACGACACCCCGAGGCTGGTTTACGCCGACTGGCTCGACGAGAACGAGGGTCCGCTGCAGGCGGAGTTCATCCGGGTGCAGTGCCGGCTCGCTCAGGCGACCGCCGCGGACCGGGACTACTGCGACCTGCTCGAACGGCATTCAGAATTGCGCGTACTGTTCCGGCCGATGGCGCGGGTGACGGTGCCCGAGCTGCCGCCGGGGTTCGTCTGCCCCCGCGACCCGCTCGGCCGGCCCGACGGCTTTCGTCGCGGGTTCCTCTACACCGTCTCCGGACAGTGGAGCGAGTCCCTGTTCTCGTACACCGCGCGCGCGCCCACCGAGGACGAACTGGACCGCGCGTCCGACGGGCTGGCCCCGCTGGTCGCGGGCACCACCGCCCGCGCGCTGGCCCTCGACGCGATGACGCCCGGCGCGCTGGCGCGGGTGCTGGCCGCCCCGGGCGCGGACGCGCTCACCGGCCTGACGCTCAGTTCGGGGGGGGGCGACTCGGCCGACGGCGACGCGCTGACCCGCGCGCTCGCCGCAGCAAGGTCCGCCGGCAACCTCGAACACCTCACCCTGAACATGAGCGCGACCGCGGCCGGTGTCGGCGCGCTGGGCGCGAACTTCAACCGGCTCCGGTCCCTCGAAGTGTCCGCGCTGGGTGGGGCGCAAGACGACCTCGCGCGGATCACCACCGCCCCGTGGTTCGCCGGGCTGCGGCGGGTCCGTGCCGGGACGCA
>JBJSXS010000123.1:0-3453 GCA_046086545.1 Gemmata sp. | reverse complement strand
GCGCGAACACGGTCGCTGTTGACGAGGCGCACTGCGTCAGCCACTGGGGGCACGACTTCCGCCCCGAGTACCGGCAGCTCTCGCGGCTCCGCGAGTTCTTCCCCGAGGCGAGCGTACACGCGTACACCGCAACCGCGACCGAGCAGGTGCGGCGCGACATCGCGCAGCAGCTCGCGCTGCGCGAGCCGGACGTACTCGTCGGCAGCTTCGATCGGCCCAACCTGATCTTCAAGGTGTTGCCCCGCATCGACCTGCTGGGACAGGTGCGCGAGGTGATCGACCGGCACCCGGGCGACGCGGGCATCGTCTACTGCCTGCGCAAGAAGGACGTGGACGAGATGTGCGCCTCCCTGAAGGGCGCCGGCTACCGGGCGGTGGCGTACCACGCGGGGATGGAGAACGCCGACCGCCGGGCCACGCAGGACGCGTTCGCCGCGGAGGAAGCCGACATCGTGGTGGCGACGGTCGCGTTCGGCATGGGCATCGACCGCTCGAACGTGCGGTTCGTGATCCACGCGGCGATGCCCAAGACCATCGAACACTACCAGCAGGAGACCGGGCGCGCCGGCCGCGACGGGTTGCCGTCGGAGTGCGTGCTGTTCCACTCCGGGCAGGACTTCCTCTCGCTCAAGTGGATGATCGAGAAGTCCGCCGAAGAGGGGCAGGCCGCGCCCGAGTACGTCGCGGCCAGCGTCAGGCACCTCGACGAGATGGCCCGGTACTGCCGCGGCGCGGTGTGCCGGCACAAGGCGCTCGTACAGCACTTCGGCCAGACGTACGACCCCGCGAACTGCGAGGCGTGCGACATCTGCCTGGGCGACACGCAGGACGTCCCGGACGCGGTGACCGTCGCGAAGAAGATTCTGTCCTGCGTCGCGCGCGTGAAGGAGAGCTTCGGCATCGCGCACGTGATCGACGTGCTGCGGGGCGCCGACACCGCGAACATCCGCGCCCGCGGGCACCACGAGTTGACCACACACGGCATTCTGAAGAGCGTGCCGAAGGCGGACCTGCGCGACTGGGTGTACCAGCTTATTGGCCAGGGCGTGCTGGTGCAGGCGGGCGACGAGTACCCGGTGCTGAAGCTCAACCAGTCGTCGTGGGACGTGATGGCCGGGCGCGCGACCGTGCGCCTGATCCAACTGGCGCGCCGCGAGAAGCGGGGCGGTTCGACCGCAGCTCCGCCCTTCGCACTCCCCGCCGGCGCCGACCCGGCGCTGTTCGAGTTCCTCAAGAAGTTGCGCCGGCAGGAGGCGTCGCGCGACGGGGTGCGGCCGTACCAGGTGTTACCGGACACGGTGCTCGCCGAAATGGCCCGCGGGCGGCCCACCACCGAGGACGGGCTGCTGCGGATCTCGGGCGTCGGCGAGATGCGGCTGCGCAGTTACGGCCGCACCTTCCTTAAAGCCATCATAAGCTACTGCACCCCGCGCGGGCTGCCCACCGACGTGCCGCTGCCGAAAGCTCCGCCGGCACCCCGCACGGCACCGGGACCGGTCGCCGCACCGAAGGGCGAGCCTGCGACCGCGCCGAAGCCGGGCGCGAAGAAGGACGTGGCGTTCAAGATGTTCCGCGGCGGCGCGTCGGTGGCCGAGGTGGTGCAGAAAACCGAGTTGAGTGCCTCGACGGTGACCGAATACCTAGCGGACTTCGTGCGGTCAGAGCGGCCCGGGTCCATCTTCCAGTGGGTGCCCGAGGACGTGTGCGAGCGGGTCGCGGCCGCCGCCGAGATGCACGGCACCGAGCGCCTCAAGCCGGTGTACCTCGAACTCAACGGCGAGGTGCCCTACGAGGCCATTCGGGTCGTTTTTGCGCTGCTCGATTCACGAAGGTGATTGTCCAACAACGGCAGTCGCATTCAGCCCCCAGCGGCTTAGGCCCCCACGCACTGCCCGGAGCGACGGTCCCCAGCAAGCGTTGAAGCTCCCACGGGGGACCGGCATCATGTGGAAGTGATCCTCGTTGCCGTGAGCTACCCGGCGCAGCGGACGCGGTCCGGGTGGCGCCGTTGGCGAATGGGGAGCGGGAAAAGGCGGGCACGCTCCTCGACATGCGGTCGAATGACGAGCTGGCCGAAAACCTTATCGAGGTAGGGGGCCACGCTGCCGCGCCCCGGTGTCGCACGCGGACCGATGCTTCGCCCCTTCGCGACCGCCGGGTGCGCCCGAGCGGACAAATTGGTTATGGTAGAGCGGTCGGTGCGACGAGCGCCAATGCCGCCACCGGCACGACCGCGAACGTGTACCGGGCTACGGGGCGGCAAGCGAGTTGCACCGGCGAGTCCGATTCGGAAGCGAGTGCGGAAGTGGGCGATGGGTTCGTGTAGGGGTACCCACTGCTTTCCCGACCCGCGTTCCAGGGAACACGTTAAGCCTTCGCGAACCACATGAGCGGCCCGCGGGTCGGCCCGCACGGGCGGCAGTACCACACCCGCGAGCGGTTCGGGCGCCGGTGCCTGTCGTACACCGCGGCGCACCCGGGGCATGTGGCCCGCCACCGGCCCTTCGGCATCTCGACCTCCGCCCCGTAGCACGCGTCGGGCCGCGCGCCGAGGTCACGACACTTCTTGCGCCACACCGCGTCGTGCCCGTGCCCGGGGCCGACCAGCGCGTGCGCCAGTTCGTGCAGCAGGGTGTCGAGCACCTCGGCGTCGGAGTTCCGCTCCACGAAATGTACCGACAGTTCGACGCGCCCGGGCTGGCCGCGGTGCGGGTAGAAGCACACCCCGGCGCGGCGCACGTTGGAATTGAAACCGAACTCCCAGTCGCGCAACCCGTGCGTGTCGAGCAGCGCGCGGGCCTGCGTGCGGATGCGCTCCGCGCGCTCGGTCAGCCGAAACGAGAGTTCGTCGCCCACGCCGCACAACCTCGCGAAAAGATAACCCTTATACAGTACCGGCCGGGCCGGTCGGCGCCCTCCGCATGCTCGTCGCAACGGCACCTGGGGAATCCCTTTGGCGCGCCCCTACGACAAGCGTACAACGTGAAAACCATCACAATTTCGCCACCAACGAGAAGGGCGACGAGTACGGGTAACCAACTGTGCCGCGGCCCTCACCGTGTTCGTGCCCGAGGCGTGAGGCTGCCGCAACAAGACAGTTCCGACGCGCCCCTCCAGCACCCCCGGTGGGCGGCGCTGTACTCGGCGTGAGCTGGGCGTAACCAACAACCGTCGCAAGGGGCTCGTCATGCGATTTCGCCTTCTCGCCTTCGCGCTGCTGTGTGGGGCGCTCGTCGTTGCGAGCTTTGACTGTGCGCCGCTCGGCGCCCAGCAGCCCAAAGCCGAAGAGCGATTCACGCGCACCGAGGCCATGGTGCCGATGCGCGACGGCACGAAACTGTTTACCACCCTGCACGTGCCGAAGGACCCGAAGGGCGACCTGCCCATCATCCTTTTGCGCACGCCCTACGGCATCGACGGGCGCACCGACCGTCTGCTCAAGAGCTACTTTAA
>JBJSXS010000122.1:0-3552 GCA_046086545.1 Gemmata sp. | reverse complement strand
TGGTGCCGGTCGCCAGGTCCATGCCGTAGCACAGCCGGCACACGCCGAGCGGCGCCTGGCAGGTCATCGGGCTGCGCACCAGCAGTTTGTCGATGCCGAGTTTCTCCAACTCCTTCGCCTTGCCCGGCGTGATCATCTCGTTCTCGGACAGGATCTCCTCGCCCGTTGTCGGGTGGGCGATGGCGCTGCGGCTGACGCGCCCGCGGATCGCGTCCGACAGCGAGCGGTCCACTTCGTCGCCCTTGTACATCACGCCCTTGCTGATGCCCTGGGTGGTGCCGCAGTCGTGCATCGTGATGACCACGTTCTGCGCCACGTCGGCCAGCTTGCGTGTGAGGTAGCCCGAGTCGGCGGTCTTCAGCGCGGTGTCGGCCAACCCCTTCCGCGCGCCGTGCGTGCTGGAGAAGTATTCCAGCACGGTCAGGCCTTCGCGGAAGTTCGACTTGATGGGCGTCTCGATGATCGCGCCCGACGGCTTCGCCATGAGGCCGCGCATGCCGGCCAGCTGCCGGATCTGCTCGATGCCGCCGCGGGCGCCCGAGTGGGCCATGAGGTAGATCGGGTTGAGGTAAGGCACCACCTTCCCGGTCACCTGGTCCACGCGGCGGTCGTCGCGCAGGTCCGTCATCATCTTCTTGGTGATGAGGTCGCGCGCCTCCATCCACAGGTCGATCACCTTGTTGTACCGCTCCACCTCGGTGATGATCCCGCGGTCGAAGTTCTTGCGGACCTTCTCGACCTCCTTGTCCTTGTCCTTCAACACGCCCTCCTTGTTGTCGGGCGTGCGCAGGTCGCTGGCGGCGAACGAGAGGCCCGACCGGGTCGCGTTGCGGAACCCGGTCTCCTTCATGCGGTCCAGCAGCGCGATGGTCTCGCGGCGGCCCAGCACCTGGTAGCAGTCCGCGATGATGCGGCTCAGGTACTTGCTGCCCAGCGGCAGGTCGTAGTACGCCATCTTCGGGTGCAGGATGTCGTTGAAGATGACGCGCCCGACCGTGGTGCGCACCAGCCCGTTCGGCTTGCGCGGCAGCTCCTCCGCCCGCGGGTTGCCCTTCTCGTCCTTCACCTCGCTGATGATCTTGCGCTCGATGGGCAGGCGCACGCGGACCTTCGCGTGGTACCCGAGCTTCCCTTCGGCGTGGGCGCGGAACAGTTCCGCGGGGCTGTGGAACACCATCCCGTCGCCCGCCTCAACGGCCTCGTCCTCGCCGCCGCGGTTCGCGGTCAGGTAGTAGCACCCCATCACGATGTCCTGCGACGGCGTGATGATCGGGTTCCCGTTGGCCGGGCTGAAGATGTTGTTGGTGGACATCATCAGCACCGTCGCCTCGACCTGCGCCTCGATGGACAGCGGCAGGTGTACGGCCATCTGGTCGCCGTCGAAGTCGGCGTTGAACCCCTTGCACACCAGCGGGTGAATCCGGATGGCGTTGCCCTCGATGAGCACCGGCTCGAACGCCTGGATGCCCATGCGGTGCAGCGTCGGCGCCCGGTTCAGCATGACCGGGTGGTTCTTGGTCACCTCTTCGAGGATGTCGTAGACGACCTCGTCCTTGCGCTCGAGCATCTTCTTCGCGGACTTGATCGTGTCCGCGTGGTTCAGCTCCTTGAGCCGGCGGATGATGAACGGCTGGAACAGCTCGAGCGCGATCTTCTTGGGCAGGCCGCACTGGTGCAGCTTGAGCTCGGGACCGACCACGATGACCGACCGCGCGGAGTAGTCCACCCGCTTGCCGAGCAGGTTCTCGCGGAACCGGCCCTGCTTGCCTTTGATCATGTCCGTGAGGGACTTCAACGGTCGGTTGCTGCTGCCGAGCACCGGGCGCTTGCACCGGTTGTTGTCGAACAGCGCGTCCACCGACTGCTGGAGCATCCGCTTCTCGTTGCGGATGATGACCTCGGGGGCGTTCAGGTCGACGAGCTTCTTCAACCGGTTGTTGCGGTTGATGATGCGGCGGTAGAGGTCGTTCAGGTCGCTCGTCGCGAAGTTGCCGCTGTCCAGGAGGACGAGCGGGCGCAAGTCCGGCGGGATGACCGGGATGCACTCCAGCACCATCCACTCGCACTTGTTGCTGCTGTCCCGCAGGGCCTCGACCGTCTTCAGGCGCTTGACCAGCTCCTTCTCGCGCTGCTTGGACTTCTTCTCGCCGCGGGCCACTTCCTTGTCGAGCCGCTCGCGCAGGTCCTGCGACAGCTGCACGAGGTCGAGGCGCTCGAGCAACTTTTTGATGGCCTCGGCGCCCATGTCCACTTCGAACGCGTCGCCCAGCTCGGTGCGCTTCTCCTTGTACTGCTCCTCGTTGAGCAGCTCGCGCTCCTTGAGTTTGGTTACCGCGGTGTCGCCCGGGTTGACGACCACGTAGTCTTGGAAGTAGATGATCTTTTCCAGGGCGGTGGTCTTCATGTCCAGCAGCGTGCCCAGCCGGGACGGCATCGCCTTGAAGAACCAGATGTGAACGACCTGGGCGGCCAGTTCGATGTGGCCCATGCGCTTGCGGCGCACGCGGCTGTGCGTGACCTTCACGCCGCACCGGTCGCAGATCATGCCTTTGTACTTCATCCCGCGGTACTTGCCGCAGGAGCACTCCCAGTCCTTCTCCGGCCCGAAGATCTTCTCGCAGAACAGCCCGTCCTTTTCGGGGCGGTACGTGCGGTAGTTGATCGTCTCCGGCTTCTTCACCTCGCCGTGCGACCACGAGTGGATGTCCTGCGGGCTGGCCAGCGAGATGCGCACCGCGCCGAAGTCGTTGATCCGCTCGTAGCTGGTGCCCTCGGAGGCGTCAGCGGCGGTGGCGTTCTTGTTGTTGGCGGCGTTCGTGGACATATCTGCTCCCCGGTCGTCGGTCGTCAGGTGTCGGTGCCAGCCGGAGGCGGACAGACGACAGCGGGCGCCGACGGGTGTCTCGTGTGGGTTCGGGCGGGTCGGTTGTGACGCTCACCGCCGCGAGCGGACGGGCCCGCCCGCGGCTGCCGACGGACAACTGGTCACTGACAACTGACCGCTTCTCAAACTCGCTTCTTCTCCAGGCACATGTTAAGGCCGAGGCCGCGGATCTCGTGCGTGAGCACGTCGAAGCTCGCCGGCGTGCCGGCTTCGAGCGTGTTCTCGCCCTTCACCATGCTCTCGTAGATCTTCGTGCGGCCCTCGACGTCGTCGCTCTTCACCGTGAGCAGCTCCTGCAGGATGTACGCGGCGCCATAGGCCTCGAGCGCCCAGACTTCCATTTCGCCGAACCGCTGGCCGCCGAAGCGGGCCTTGCCGCCGAGCGGCTGTTGCGTGATGAGCGAGTACGGGCCGGTCGCACGCGCGTGAACCTTGTCATCAACGAGGTGGTGCAGCTTGAGCATGTAGATGTAGCCGACCGTGACCGGCTGGTCGAACGCCTCGCCGGTGCGGCCGTCGTACAGCACGCTCTTGCCGGTCACCGACACCCCCGCCTCCTTGAGCGCGTCGCGGATCTCCTCCTCGGTGGCACCGTCGAACACCGGGGTCACCGCCTTGAAGCCGAGCTTCGCGGCCGCGTAACCGAGGTGGGTCTCCAGAATCTGGCC
>JBJSXS010000121.1:0-23684 GCA_046086545.1 Gemmata sp. | reverse complement strand
CAGCGCCGGGTCCGGTGCGAGGTCGCCGCGCGGCGGGCGCGTCGCGAGTTCCGCGGTTCCCCACTGTGCCCCGTGGTTGCCGGTCGCGTCGCCCACGAGGTCAACCGTGCCCTCGAGCGTGTTGCGGTCGATCACGATCTGAATCAGGTCGCCGTCGCGGAGCTTGCCGAGCGGCCCGCCGGCGAGCGCTTCCGGCGAGACGTGCCCGATGCACGCGCCGGTGCTCACCCCGCTGAACCGGGCGTCGGTGATCACCGCGACCTGCTTGCCCCACTTCAGGTGCTTCAGCGCGGACGTGACCTGATACGTCTCCTCCATCCCGCTGCCGAGCGGCCCGCGGCAGCACAGCACCAGCACGTCGCCGGGCACCACCTTGCGCTCGCCCTCGCCCTTGATCGCGCGGATCGCCTCGCGCTCGGTGATGAACACCTTCGCCGGGCCGGTCTTCCGGTACACGCCGTCCTTGTCCACAACCGACGGGTCGATCGCGGTGGACTTGATGACCGCGCCATCGGGCGCGAGGTTCCCGCGCGGGAACGTGACGGTACTCGTCAGCCCGCGCCCGCGCGCCGCGCCGGGCGACATGATGACCAGGTCGGGGTCCACCTTGTCGCGGGTCTTCAGCAGCTCGCGAAGGCGCACGCGGCGCTCGGACTTCTCCCACCATTCGAGGTTTTCGCCCAGCGTCTGGCCGCTCGCGGTGAGCGCGCCCAACTCCAGTAAGCCGAGGGCGCGCAGGTGGAGCATCACTTCCGGCACGCCGCCCGCGAGGAACACCCGCATCGTCGGGTGGTTCATCGGGCCGTTCGGGAGCGCGTCCACCAGTCGCGGCACGCGCCGGTTGTAGAACGTCCAGTCCTCGATGGTGGGGCGCCGCACCCCGGCGTGGAACGCGACCGCGGGCGTGTGCAGCAGCAAGTTCGTACTGCCGCCGAACGCGGCGAACACGGCGAGCGCGTTCTTGAACGCCGCGTCCGTGAGGACGTGAGGCGTTCGGATGCCCCTCTCCGCCATCCGCACCAGCGCGCGCGCCGAGCGCGTCGCCACGTCGAGCCAGATCGGTTGCCCCGACGGCGCGAGCGCCGAGTGGGGCAAGCTCAGGCCCAGCGCCTCCCCGATCACTTGCGACGTGGCCGCGGTGCCGAGGAACTGGCACCCGCCGCCGGGACTGGCGCACGCGTGGCACCCGGCGTCCGCGGCCTGCCCGATGGTGATTTCGCCGTGCGCGTACCGCGCGCCGATGGTCTGCACCTTGCCGGTGTCTTCGTGGTCGGCCTCCCCTGCCAGCATCACCCCGCCGGGCACGAGGATGGTGGGGTGGTCGTGCTGCGAGGCGAGCGCCATCATCATCGCGGGCAGGCCCTTGTCGCACGTCGCGATGCCCATCACGCCGGCGCGCGTGGGGTGGCTGCGCATGAGCCGCCGCATCACCTGCGACGAGTCGTTGCGGTACGGCAGGCTGTCGTACATGCCCGCGGTGCCCTGCGTGCGCCCGTCGCACGGGTCGGTCACCGCGCCCGCGAACGGGATGCACCGCAGCCGCGCGAGCTCCTGGGCCGCGGCCCGCACCAGTAGCCCGACCTCCCAGTGCCCGGAGTGGAACCCGAGCGCGATGGGCGTGCCGTCCTCGGCGCGCAGCCCGCCGTGCGTGCTCAGGATGGTGAACTCTTTGCCGCCCATGAGGGCCGCGGGCCAGCCCATGCCGACGTTCTGCGTCCAGCCGAACAGGTTGCCGCTCGGGGAGTGCCGCAGCAGCTCGTCGGTCAGCGGCAGCGCACCGGCCGGGCCGCTCCCGGTGGTGACAATCGCGTAGGCAGCTTCGGGCGCGTCGAGGATGTCAGAGGGCATTGGCGGTGCTTCGTGGGGGTGGCGGGTCGAGCCGGGGGCGGGCGGCGTCTCGCCTTAGATTACACGCTGGAATACCATGTCCCCACCCTAACCCCTCTTGGAGCCTCTCCGAAGATGAAGCGCACTCTCCCCGCCCTCGCGTTGCTGCTCGCGGTCGCGGGCACCACGCCCGCCCAGCCGCGGCCCGGCACCGGCCCGGCGTTCGAGGAAACCAAGTACGGCGTCATGCCGCGCCCGGACGAGCTGAAGGACAAGAAGAAGAAGAACGAGTCGCCCGACATCGCGGTGTTCCAGTACACGCTCATCAACAAGAACGGCGTCACGCTGAAGTGCATCGACTACGGCGCGATCATCACCGAGTTGCACGTGCCCGACAGGAACGGCAAGCTCGCGGACGTGGTGCTCGGGTTCGACAAGCTCGACGACTACCGCAAGGGCCACCCGTACTTCGGCACGAACGCGGGCCGCGTGGCGAACCGCATCGCGAACGCCAAGTTCAAGCTCGAGGACAAGGAGTACACGGTCACCAAGGGCAACGAGAAGGACGCGCACACGCTGCACGGCGGCAGAGAGGGGTTCGACAAGAAGTTCTGGCAGGGCAAGGCGTCGCTCACCGCGACCGGGCCGAGCGTGACCTTCAAGCGCACCAGCCCCGACGGCGAGGAGGGGTACCCGGGCGCGCTGGCCGCGGAAGTGACCTACACCCTCACCGACAACAACGAACTCGTCGTCGACTTCCGCGCGACGACCACCAAGACCACGCTCTGCAACCTCGCGCACCACAGCTACTTCAACTTGAGCGGCCACAGCGCGGGCGACATCAAGTCGCACGAGGTGCAGATCGCCGCGAAGAACTACACCCCGGCCGACGAGACGCTCATCCCCAGCGGGAAGATCAGCCCGGTCGCGGGCACGCCGTTCGACTTCACGAAGGCGAAGGCCATCGGCGTCGATCTGGTGAAGGCCGGCGGCACGCCGATCGGGTTCGACCTGAACTACGTGCTCGACAAGGGCACGACCGCGCGGCCGGAACTTGCGGCGCGCGTCACCGACCCGAAGAGCGGCCGCGTGTTGGAGGTGCTGTCCACCGAACCCGGGTTGCAGTTCTACACGGGCAACTTCCTGGACGGCACGAACAAGGGCAAGGGCGGGGCGGTGTACAACCAGTACAACGGGTTCTGCATGGAGCCGCAGAAGTTCCCGAACTCGATCAACGTGCCCGAGTGGAAGGACAAGTCGAACGTGGTCCTCAGGCCCGGCGAGACCTACAAGCAGACGACCGTGTACCAGTTCGGCGTCGCGAAGTAGGGCACCGAGCGCGGGCGGGGGGCGGCGCCCCCGCCCGCGTCACGCCGGCGGCTGCGGCGGCCCCTTCGGCTCCGCCGCCTCCCAGAACAGCTCGCGGCCGGCGGCGTAGACCTCGCTCGCGCGGAAGTCGAACACCTGTGCCGTTTCGCCCGCCTCCAAGCCGACCGAGTCGAGCGTGACGAAGAACAGGCCGTTGTGGTAGCCCAGGCGCGCGTCGGTGATCCGCACCTTCGGCTGCGACGGGCGCATCTGGAACCGGAACTCCTCCACGCCGTCGAGTTTGAGCGCCAGCCGCACGCGCCGCGGCCCTGTTCCCAGCTCGGTGATCGCCTCGCGCACCCGCACGCGGAACTCCACGCCCACCACCCGCGCGCCGCTGTGGACGACCTTCACGGCCCGCAGTTTCCCGCCGACGAACCGGTAGGAGCGGAGGAACTTCGCGAGCTCGTGCGGCTGCAACCGGTTCATGGCGGTATCCCAGAAGGCGCCGCGCGGCGCGCGGCACCTTCCAAGATATCACACCAGCGAGTCGAACACGCGGACCCCGGCCCAGTTCGCCTTGTTCTCTTCAATGAATTTGTCGTGCGTGGCGTCGTCCTGGTACGCGTCGTGCGCGGCCTTGTCGACGAACACGAGGTGCAGCCCCACGTGCCAGTCGCGGTCGTTCACGGGGCGGGCCAGTTCCGCGCACAGCGCCCCGGCGGCGAAGAACACGATGCCCGGCTGCACGTTCAGGTACTTCTTGCACGCGTCGATCAGCTCCCGCACCTTCGCGGGCGACGGATCCTTGAGCTTGAAGAACACGTTGTGCGCGAGTCGCGGAGAAGACATCGGGAAGCTCCTGGCGGGTGAGAGTGTACAACGAAGGGATACTTCCCCGCGAACCGCCGTCAACGAATGAAGCTGCTCGATTACACCCACCCGGACCCGGCCACGAACCTGGCGCTCGACGAGGCGCTGCTGGCCGCGGCTGAAGCCGGCACCGGCGGCGAGGTGCTGCGCGTCTGGGAGCTGCCGACGTACGCGGTGGTGGTCGGGTCCGGCGGCTCGGTCGGCATCGACGTGAGCGCTGAGGCGTGCGCGGCGACCGGCGCGCCCGTGCTGCGGCGCGCGAGCGGCGGCGGGACGGTGGTGCTGGGCCCCGGGTGCCTGTGCTTCTCGCTGGTGCTGAGCTACGACCGCGCGCCGCGGCTGAACGAGATTCCCGAGTCGAACAGGTACATCCTCGCCCGCGTGGTGAACGCCCTTTCGCCCCTCGTGAGTGCGCGCGTGGAGGGCACCAGCGACCTCGCGGCGGGCGGCGTGAAGTTCTCCGGCAACGCGCAGCAGCGGAAGCGCACCCACTTCCTGCACCACGGCACGCTCCTGTGCGGGTTCGACCTCGCGTGCGTGTCGCGATACCTGAACGCGCCCGAGCGCCAGCCCGAGTACCGCAAGGAGCGCCCGCACGCCGAGTTCGTGATGAACCTCCCCGCGAGTGCCGACGAGGTGAAGCGCCTGCTCGTCGCGGAGTGGCGGCCCGAGGGCGCTTACGTCCCGGTGCCGCTCGACGCGGCCCGGGCGCTGGTCGCGGAGAAGTACTCGCGCGCCGACTGGACGCACCGCCGGTGACCGCGCGACCGGGCGCGGGACTCGTTCGAAGGGGTCAGCCCACGGCGGGGGCGGGCGGGCCGTTGGCGCTCGGCGGCGCGGGCACGCTGGGGGTGTCACCGGTCAGTTTGGCGAAGTACTCGGGCACCTCCACCCCGCCCACGTCCTTCATCACCTGCATCATCGGCGGCATCATACGGGCCATGTCCTGCACGAACGCCGCGGTGCTCGACGTGCCGTTCGCCGCCTTCCCACCGCCCTCCCACACCACCACCTTGTCGAACTTGATGTTCGAGATGGCCTTCGCGCTAGCCTCCGCGAGCGCGTCCATGTGTTCCAGCATGAGCAGCTGGAACGCGGCCTGCGGGCTGCCGCACGCGTCGATGATCTTCTTCAACCCCTCGCCCTTCTTGGCGAGGATCTCGTACTGCCCGCGGGCCTCGGCCTCGAGCTTCGCGTAAATCGTCGCCGCTTGCGCCACGGCGTCGAGCTTCACGCGCTCCGCGGCGGCTTCGGCGTCGACGATGATCTTCGCCTTCTCGGCCTTCGCCGGGGCCTCGAGCAGGGCCCGCTGTTCCGCCTCGATCTTCTCGGCCTGGGCGAGCGCGGCCCGGGCCATCGCCTTGTTCTGGGCTTCGAGAACCGCGGCTTCGGCCTCGCGCTTCTTGGTTTCCGAGAGCTGGTACGCCTCGGCGTTCCTCACCGCGAGCGTCGCCTGCGCGCCGGCGATGCTCGCCTGCGCGGTTGTTTCGCCGCTGACCGCCTTCGCGTTCGCCTCCGCCAACCGCACGCGCTTGTCGCGCTCGGCCTCGGCGACGCGGGCCTCGCGGTCGAACGTGGCCTGCTGCTCGCCGACCTTCTGGTCCCGGTCCAGTTCCGCGATGCGGATGGCCTGCGCGCGCTCCGCTTCTTTGATGAGCGCGTCCCGCTCGAACGCGGCCTGCTGCTCGCCGACCACGCGCTCCTTGTCGATCTGCGCGATGCGCACCGCCTGCTCGCGGACCGCGGCCCGGGTGCCGATCTCGCGCTCTTTGGTCTTCTCGGCCACGCTGATGGCCTTCTCGCGCTCGGCCTCGGTCACGCCGATCTGCCCGGCCTTCTCCTGCTCGGCCACGTCGATCTTGGCCTGCTGGATCGCGGTCGCCGCCGCCTTCCGCCCGATGGCCTCGATGTACCCGCTTTCGTCCGTGATGTCGGTGATGTTCACGTTGATCAGCACGAGCCCGATCTTCTTCAACTCCGGCTCCAGCGAGGTCTGGATGTTCTCCAGGAACTTGTCGCGGTCGCGGTTGATGTCCTCGATCTTCATCGACGCGATGACCTGCCGCAGTTGCCCGAAGATGATGTCGCCGGCCTGTTGCTTGATGTCGTCGGTGCCCAGCCCGAGCAGGCGGATGGCCGCGTTCTGCATGGTCGCCGGGTCGGTGCCGATGGCGACCGTGAACACGCTCGGCACGTTGACGCGGATGTTCTCCATCGACAGCGCGCCCTTCAGGGGCACCTCGATCTGGATCGGGTCGAGGTTCAGGTACGCGTAGTCCTGGATGAGCGGACACACCATCGCCGCGCCGCCGTGAACGCACTGGGCCGCGTTCCCGCCGCCAGTCTTCCCGTAGATGACCATGACGCGGTTCGACGGGCACCGCTTGTACCGGTTGACGATGAGCAGGATGAAGCTGAACAGCACCACGCCCACCGCCAGTGCGGCGAACACGAACCACATGTTCGCGGCCTCGGCCGGGCTCGATTGCGACAGCAAGGTTACGGGCGTCATGGTGGGGGCTCCGGAGGTGAGTTTGGGTGTCAAGGGACCCAACCCGCTAAGCGAGTTCGACCTCGACCGTGTCGGCGTTGACCACCGCGACCACCTTCACGCGGGCGCCGGTGGGCAGTTCGAGGCCCGGGGTGACGGCCTGGTACTCGATGGTGCGGTTCTGGAGGTTCAAATGAACCTTGCCGACGCCTGCCCGCGAGCCGGGAATGCGCAGGTAGACCGTTCCCGGCAACCCGACCGAGCGCTCGATGCGGACCGTACCGTCGGCTTTCAGGTTGTGCAGGGAGCGCATGAGCGCGGCCACGAGGTACAGGGCCGCCAGTCCCGACGCGACCGCGACCGCGACCGCCGCCGCCTCGCCCAACTCGGCGATGAGCGCGATCTTACCCCCGATGCCGAAGAACGTAAGCGCCGCGGTCGCCGTCTTTACGCTCAGCACGCTCAGGAACCAGTCAACCCCGGTCGCACCGCCGGAGATGTCCCCGCCGGAAGCGTCGGCCCCGTGGTCGAAGACGTGGTCACCGCCGAACCCGATGAGGGTGGCGACCAGTTGGGTGACCAGGAGCGTGCCGCCCAGGACCGCGCAGACCAGGAACGTGGTTTCCATGGGTGCCTCCGATCGGGGGAATGCAAGAGGCGCAGTTCCGCGCCCGGAACCGCCGCTACCCAGAATTCGTTGGGATCACACGATCATTTGGGGAAGTCGCGGGTGCGCCAATACAGAATGTGCAGTTTGCCCAAACTTCCACACCCGCGCACGCGGCACAACCGCTCACACCTCGGGAATCTCGATGTCGTCGAGCGGGTCGCGCTCGACCGCGCCCGCGGGCTTGCGGCCGGGGGTCGCCTGAGCCAGCGCGCTCACCGCGGCCCAGTCCACCCGCGCGAACACGTCTTCCAGGTGCTGCACCACCCCGAGCAGGCTGAGCGAAGCCATCTCGTAGTTGGTGTGGGGCGAGAACTCTTTGAAGTGATCGCGGAAGTGCTCCGCGGCGCGGCGGAGCCTCGGCAGCTTGCCCTTCAGGCGCCGCAGGAAGTCGGCGTGGTCGCCGCGCTGGAGCGCGGGCTCGACCGCCCGGATGCTGTCGTACAGCGTCCGGGGCACGTCGAGCATGCCCTCGTCACTCTGGATCTCGTCCGCGTGCTTCAGAAAGGTGCGGATCATCCACGCGTGCGCGAGGACCGTGTTGAGCCGGGCGACGGCCTCGGCGGGGCTCATGGCGCGGCGGCGGGGGTGGAACCGTCCGCGGGCGCCGGGGTCACGGGGGCGGGCGCCGGCGGCTTCGCGTGCGAGACCTCCGCTTCCTCCTTAGACTTCAGCACCAGGAACGTGCCGGCCGCGAGCAGCACCACCCCGGCCCAAAGTTTCCAGCCCGGCAGGTCGAGGTGGAACGCGGACCACTCGCCGGTCTTCGCGTTCGGGTGCCACACCAGACTGACCAGCGTGTTGATGAGCGGCGCCAGGCAGAAGATGAGCGGGGCGATGTACACGCGGTACGTCGCCGGGTTCACCCCCTCGGCCTTCGCCGTGTCCACCGCGGCCTTGCTGGCGAAGACCACGCAGATCGCGCCGGCCGCGCCGGCCGCGCCCGCCAACCCGCTGAACACCAGGCCCACCGTGCGCCAGTCCGGCTTCGCGTCGGTCCGGGTCGCCATCAGCGCGACCGGGACCGCCACGGCCAGCACCATGTACGCCACGCCCACCGACAGGATCGACGCGAGCCGCCCGCCGATGCCGACCGCCACGCCCTGCGGGTTCAGCGGGCTGAGCATCTGCCCGCCGAAGAAGATGAGCGGGACGTAGGTGCCCCACGCCAGCCCGGCCAGAACGACGTAGCCCCACCAGGGGATGTTGCTCATCGGAGAGTCTCGCAAAGTGGTCAGTGGTCAGTGAGCAGTGAGCAGCGAGCAGCGAAGACGAGAACGCCGAGCGCTCCTTCGTTCTTCACTGACGGCTGACCACCGGCCACTGACCACTGCGAAGTGACCCTATGGGGATTCGAACCCCAGTTCCTGCCTTGAAAGGGCAGTGTCCTAGGCCACTAGACGATAGGGCCACGCCGGGCGGCAATGCCAGGACGTTCACTTCTTAGCGGGCACGCGAGCGCGCGGCAACGGCCCGTAAGAGCAGACCGTTGGTCGGGTACACACCTGGGAGTAGAATGCGACAACGAACCGCCCGCGGGTCGCGGACGCTCGCACCCCCTTACCGAACCGAGGATTCGCGCCATGGCCAGCCCGAACGTCATCGAACTCACCGAAGGGAACTGGAACGACCACGTCACGAGCGGCGCGCTGGTGGTGGCCGACTTCTGGGCCCCGTGGTGCGGCCCGTGCCGCCGGCTGTCGTCCACCATCGACGCCGTCGCCGACCAGTTCGCCGGCAAGGTGAGGGTGGGCAAGCTGAACGTGGACGAGAACCCGAACCTGGCGGTCAAGTACGACGTGATGACGATCCCCCGCATCCTGTTCTTCAAGGGCAGCGACACCCCGGTCCACACCGAGAGCGGCGTCCTCTCGGCCGACGACCTCGCCAACCTCATCAGCAAGTATGCGTGACCGGTTTGAGTTAACCAGGGAACAGGAGCAGGCGCGGTACGGCTGCTCCTGTTGTTTTCCGCCCGGGCGCGGTTCTCCCCCTTTCCCATCCTCGTCACAGCCCCTCTTCCGCCCCGGCACCTGAACCCGGGCCGTATGCCCGGCTCGATTTTTTTCGCCCGCGCGACGATAAGGAGTACGGGTTGCTCCGTCGGCACGGGGGCTGCGGCATGGACGACACGCGAGAGGAGCGCGAGCGGCTGCTGGCGGAGGCCCGCGCGATGCACCGCACCGCGGCGCGCGAGCGGGCCCGCGCGCGTCAGCTCGCCGCGCGGCTGGCCCGCCGGCTCCAGCACACGCTCACCGTCGCCCGCGCGAAACTCGACGCCGACCGCCGCGCGCTCGACGGCCGCGCCGCGCGGTTCAACGCGACGCAATCGACCTTCAACGCGTCGGCCGCGACCGACCGCGCCCGCCAGCGGGCCGCGTGGGCCGAACTCGCCGCCCGCCAGCAGCGGCTGGCCGACGAGTGGGCCGAGGCGAACCGGGTCCACGCGGAGCAGGCCGCGGCCCTCGACGCCCGGGCCGCCGAACTCGCGGCCCGCGAGCGGGCCGACGCCGACAACCGCGCGCGGGTCCAGCAGGAGCTCGCGGCACTCCGCGAAGAGGCCGCCGCGCTCGACGCCCGGGCCCGCAACGCGCGGCAGGTGGTGGACGAACTGGAGCGCCAGCGCGAGCAACTGCGGGCCGAGGCGCTGGTCCCGGCACCGGCCGGCGAGCCGCCCGTCGAGCTCCAAGTTGCGCTCGACCGCGCCACCGACCGCGACCTCACCAGGTGGGCCGACGATCTGGCCAAGAAGGAGGACCAGCTGACCGCGGAGCGGGCCGCGCTGTCCGCGCTCAGCGCCGCGGTCGCGCGCGACAAGGACGGGCTGAACGACCGCCGCCGGCTGCTGGCCGAGCAGTTCGGCCAGCTCGCCGCGGCCCGCGCCGGGTGGCAGGAGGCCGAGCGCGCGACCGTGCTCGAGATGGAGCACCTGGCCCGCACGCTGCGGCACCGCGAGGCCGAACTGGACGCCCGCGAGCAGCGCCTGGCCCGCGCCGACGGGCGCCGCCGCGAGGACGCGCACGACCTCTGGCGGCTCCGCCTGCGGCTCGAGGCGTGGCAGTCGAAGCTGGTCGCGTTCGAGACCCGCTGGCACACCGAGCGCGAGCGGCTCGAAGCGGACCTGGCCCGCCGCGCGGAGGCGCTGGGGGCGCGCGAGGCGCTCGCCGCCGGTACCGACCCGGGCACAATCCCGACCGCGCTCGCCGTGCCCGACCCGACGGGCCCCGCGGTCCCGGCCGAGTTGACCGCGCTCCGCGAGGAGGTGGAGCGCATGGCCGCGGTCCTGTTCGACACGGAACTGCCCGAGCCGCCGGACCCGCCGGACGGCGAACTGCCGTGGGCCGAGCCCGTGGCGGCCCCGGCCGGGCGCGGCGCGGACGTGCGGGCGTTCGACCCGGCGAGCCGGGCGGCGTAGGGCGGGCGCGCCACGAGCCGGGCGGTCGAGCGCCCGCCTCCTGAATCAGACCTTCAGCGCGCCAGTCACGTCGCGCACGCTCGCCGCGCCCAGCGCTTCGAGCGCCGCGGGCAGCGCGTCCACGATGTCCGTGCTGGCGGTCGGAGAGTAGAAGTTCGCGGTGCCGACCTGAACGGCGGTCGCGCCGACCACCAGGAAGTCCATCACGTCGTCGAGCGTCCCGATGCCGCCCACCGCGACCACGGGAACGGCCTTGAGCTGCGCGATGCGCCACACCGCGCGCAGGGCCAGCGGCTTGATCGCCGGCCCGCTCAGCCCGCCCGTCACGTTGCCGAGGATCGGCTTGCGCCGGCGCCAGTCCACCGCCATGCCGACGAACGTGTTCACCGCGCTGACCGCGTCGGCCCCGCCGTCGGCCGCGGCCCGCGCGATGACGGTGATGTCGGTCACGTTGGGCGTCAGCTTCGCGACGAGCGGCAACTCCGGGCACGCGTCGCGGCACCGCCGCACGATGCGCCGGGTGAGTTCGGGGTCACTGGCGAAGTCGGTGCCCCCTGAGACGTTCGGGCACGACAGATTCAGCTCGAGCGCGCTCAGCCCCTCGCGCGACTGATGCACCCGCGCGGCCATCGCGACGAACTCGTCCTCGCTCTTCCCCGCGATGTTCCCGACGATCGCGGTCGGGAGCGTGCGCAGGTACGGCAGGTGGTGCGTGAGGAAGTGTTCGAGGCCGTCGTTGTCGAGGCCGATGGCGTTGAGCATGCCGCTGGCGGTCTCGACGGTGCGCGGCGGCCTGTTGCCGGCGCGCGGCGCGTGCGTCACGGTCTTGGGGATGACGCCGCCGAGTTTCGCGAAGTCCACGAACGGGACCATCTCCTTCGCGTAGCCGAAGGTGCCGCTGGCCACCAGCACCGGGTTGCGGAGCGCGAGCCGACCGAGCGTGACAGACAAGTCCGGCATGGTGGAACCCGTTACGGCGGCCCGCGCTCCCGTTCGCTTTCAGCATACCCGCGCGTCTCCGCGCGGGCGCGGTGGTGTTTATCAAGTAGCGGTAAACCCCGCGTTCACCAACCCAACGAGCTGGATCATGTCGCGCAAAACTTTCACCGCCGGCCTGCTCGCACCCGCCTGCACGGTCGCCCTGTGCGCGGGGGCCGGCACGGCCCCGGCGGGCGACGAGAGGCCCGCGGGGTACGAGCGAGGTCGGGGGGCTTCGGCGGGTTCGACAAGGGCACGCCCGATCCCGAGAGGCTCACGGAACTGAAGGATCTGTTGGGCGCCACGGGGGAGTTCGGCAAGGGCAGTGAGGGCGCGGGGTGACGGCAACGAAGGGGAGCACCGGCGCCTCACTGGTACGGCGTCGGGTCCGGCACACCGGCTTCGGCGAAGCCCTTCTTCCGCAGCGCGCAGGAGTCGCAGCGCCCGCAGGCGCGGCCGGCCGCGTCGGGGTCGTAGCAACTCAGCGTGAGACCGTAATCGACGCCCAGCCTCGCGCCCTCGCGGATGATCTCCGCCTTGGTGAGCTTGAGTAGCGGCGAGTGAACCCTGAACGCCCCCGCGCCCTCCGTGCCGGCCTTCGTCGCCAGGTTCGCGAGCCCCTCGAACGCGGTCAGAAACTCCGGCCGGCAATCGGGGTAGCCGGAATAATCGAGGACGTTCGCCCCGATGAAGATGTCGAACGCGCCCACCACCTCCGCGTAGCCGAGCGCGAGGCCGAGCAGAATCGTGTTCCGCGCCGGGACGTAGGTGACCGGCACGCCGCGTGTCATTTCGTCCGGCGCGCGGCCCTTCGGCACCGCGATGTCCGCGGTCAGCGCCGACCCGCCGATCTGCCGCAGGTCGAGCGTTACCACGCGGTGATCGGCCGCGCCCAGCGCCTTCGCCACCTCCCTCGCGCGGTCGAGTTCGACCCGGTGCCGCTGCCCGTAATCGACCGACAGGGCGTAGCACTCGAAGCCCCGGCCGCGCGCCGCGGCCAGCGCCGTGGTGCTGTCCAGCCCGCCGCTCAACAGGACGACTGCTTTCATGGCGAGCGCTCGCCTCGGTGTAGCGGTCATGAGGGGTAGAACTGCCGCGGCACAGCGCCTATCAAGATAGGAACACCACGAGAACAGCAGTAATGGAACCGACCGAAACGCCGTCCGTCGAGCAACTGGAGACGTTCCCGAACCCGCGGCCCGGGCGCGAGTTCTCCGTCGAGATCGTGTGCCCCGAGTTCACCAGCGTGTGCCCGAAGACGGGCCAGCCGGACTTCGGCACCATCACCTTCACCTACACGCCCGGGGAGAGCTGCGTGGAGCTGAAGTCGCTGAAGCTGTACCTGCAGCGGTTCCGCAACCAGGGGATCTTTTACGAGCAGGTGACGAACCGGCTGCTGGACGACTTCGTGGCCGCGTGCAGCCCGGTGCGGTGCAAGGTGGTGTCGGTGTGGACGCCCCGCGGCGGCATCACCACCAGCGTGACGTGCGAGTACGGCGGCGCGTCCCGGCCGCAGGGCCGGGGGTGATTGGGAGCCGCGGCGCGGCGCTCACTCGACGACGATGGCGTTTTCGAGGCGGGCGTTGGGGAGCGCCTCGCGCACGCCCTGCTGGGCGAGTTGCTTGACGTGGTACGACTTCGCCCGGCCGCGGAGAACGATCCGGCCCCCGGCGGCTTCCAATTCGACCACCAGGTTCTTGACCCGGCGGCCGGTCCGCTCGGCGACGCGCTGCGTAACGATCTGGAGTAGCGACATAGGGTGGCGCCCGTCGTCCTTCGTGCCCCCGCCGTCGCGCGAACCCCGTGCAGAAGTGCCCGGTTTGTGGTCGTTCACGCGGCGTCGAAGGCGTATTTCAAAGGTTATGAACCCAAGTGCAAACCCCGGCCCTGCCCCGCCGGCGCCTCTGGAACTCCTGACGTTGCGCGGGTTCCGTCCGCTGTTCGGCGAGGAGCTGCGGACGCGCCTCGGACAAGGTGCGCGGTGCGTGCGGTTCGAGTTCTGTTTCTCGCTCGTGTTCGTGACCGTCCGGCGGCAGTCCGAGGTCCATCTCACTAACTCCTGGCATCAGAGGTATTTGCGCGGACTCGGCTACAGCGTTCTGACACTTCTCTTCGGTCCCTGGGGGGTTCCCTGGGGTCTGTTCTGGACGCCCTGGGCCATCTGGGTGAACGTCAGTGGCGGGGTCGACTGCACGGCGGCCGTGCTCGCCGCGTTAGAATCGAGTAGGACAGATTCCGCGGCCGCGCAACTCGGTTCCTGAGATACGCGAAGTTACTCGCGCGAGTCGGGTTACAATAAAGCCCCTGGCGCCGGCCGAAGGAGAGCACCGTGAGCCGTTCCGGGGTCGTTGCCGCCGGTGTCTTCGTCGCCCTCGCCCTGACGCTGTCCGGCGGGCGGGCGTCGCTGCACCACCCCGACGACCCGATGGCGATCCCGGTAAGCACTTCGGGCGCGCCCGAGCCGCTGCCGTTCGACGAGTTCAGCCGGCGCCGGGCCGTGCTCATGAACATGATGGACCCGAACCGGCCGCTCGCGAACCCGAGCAACCCCACCGAGAAGACCGAGCGCGGGAAGGTGGCCGAGCGCATCGAGAGGGCGAAGCACAACCCGGCGCGTACACCGGAACAGAGTGTGGCGCTGGCCGTCGATCTGCTCCGCTTCGGCAACGCGGCGGAGGCGCCAGCCGCGCTCAAGGGGCAGCGCAAAGGGTTCCTGCCGAACGTCACGCTGGCGCACGTCGCGGCGGCGCAGGGCGAGTGGGGGCAGGCGTTCGAGTACCTCGACATCGCCAACGACGAGCGCCCGCCGGCCGCCCTCCCCGGCATCACCGCGGCGCAGCTCGCCTGGCAGTTGAAACAGAACCGCGGCGCGCTGCTCAAACTGGTTCAGTCGCGGTGGAAGGAGGCGCGGGCGAAGGACGAGCGCCGGCGCGAGGGCCGGCCGGCCGAGTCGCCGCCCGACGACGAGTTGCCCGACCCGATCTTCCCCGTCGATTTCACCAAGACCGAAGGCGCCGCGCTCGCGCCCGACGAGAGGGCCAAACTGCCGGCCGACGCGCTCGCGACCGTTCAGCAGCTGCTGTTGTGGTTCCCGGGCGACCCGCGGCTGTACTGGCTGCTGGCCGAAGTGTACGCCGCGAGCGGCGAGTTCGCGACCGCGCAGAGGGTCATGGACTCGTGCGTCGAGTCGTTCAAGTACAGCAACCGCAAGGTGCTGATGCAGCACCGCGAGGCGGTCGCCAAAGCCGTGCGCGACCTCGCCCCGCCGGACCCCGCGCCGCCCGAGGCGCCGATCTCGCTGCGGACCGTGGCGCTGTACTTCGGCGCGGTCGCCGCGGTCGCGCTGTTCGCCGGGGCGCGGGCCGTTTACAACTGGAAGAGGCGGCGAACGTGATCGCACCCGTTCGCGGTGGAGGCGCTCGGCCCCGCGCGTCCCGCGGGCCCGGCTACCTGGAACCGCCGCGCCGCACGGACCGGGCGCTCGTGGCGAGCGGCGCGGCGCTGTACCAACCGCATGTCCACTCCAGACTACAAGAATGTGCGGAAGCACCTGTCGGACGCGTGCCCGGTCATGAAGGGCGTCATCGCCCGCGTCGGCCCGTGCCTGCTCGCCCCGCGCGGCGCCGACGACCCGTTCACACTGCTGGTGCGGTGCGTGATCGGGCAGCAGATTTCGACGAAGGCCGCGGAGTCGATCTACAACCGGCTCGCGGCGGCGGTGAACCCGCCGCCGAAGGGGCCGCACCCGGCCGGCGGCACCTCGCTCGCGATGTGGCAGCAGGACGGCCGCATCCCGCTGGACCGCCTCGCGCCCTTGACCGAGGCGCAGTACAAAGCGTGCGGCATCTCGGGACCGAAGCAGCGCACGCTCCGCGCGGTGATCGACCAGGTGCGGGCCAACCCGAACCTGCTGCCGAGCATCCCCGAACTGGACGACGACGCGCTGCGGGAGCAACTGACCGCCATCAAGGGCATCGGCCCGTGGACGGTGGACATGCTCCTCATCTTTGGCATTTCGCGCCCGGACGTGCTGCCGGTGGGCGACTACGGCATCAAGGTGGCGGTGAAGAAGCTCTTTAACCTGCGCAAGCTGCCGGACGCCGCGAAGCTCACGAGGATTGCGCGCCCCTGGCGGCCCCACCGGAGCGTGGCGTCTTGGTACCTGTGGCGCAGCCTCGACCTGAAGGGCGGGTAATCCGAAACCGCGGTCCCCGGTTCTGTCGCGCAACGTTCGACGGCCGGTCGCCCGTTCCGGCTCACGGGCGGCACCGCGCGCGGACGCGCACTAGGCTTCCCCACCCACCCTTCCTCTCGCGGGTGACAACCATGCCGAGTTCCGGCTTCCGCGTGTTCGTGATGTGCAGCCTGTTCGCGCTCGGGTGCCTGTGCGTGCTCGATTCCGCGCAGCACCCGGTACCGGCCGACCCGGCGCCGGCCGCCAGCCCGGACGAAGGCCGGTACGTGCCGGCATGGGTTCGCGCCCTGGAGCGCGCCTGAGGTCCGTTACGCGTCGTCCGGCACGTCGATGCCGAACTGCCGGATGGTGAACACGCGGTCGAAGCTCTCGATGCCGTTCTCGCGGAACAGCGCCCGCGCGCCGCGGAGCCGGTCCACGAGCGCGAGCACGACCGCCACCTCGCACCCGAACTCGCGGGCCGCCAGCGCCGCCTTCAGGGTCGAGCCGCCCTTGGTGAACACGTCGTCCACGACCGCGACCCGCATCCCCGGCTTCAGCCCGCCCTCGATCTGCTTGCGGGTGCCGTGGTCCTTCGTGGCCTCGCGCACCCAGAACCCTTCGACCGGCTTGCCGTGCCGCGCGTAGGCGATCACCGCGGACGTGACCAGCGGCACCGCGCCCACCTGCAGGCCGCCGATGGCGTCGACGTTCAGGTGCCTGGTGCGGTCGTAGAGAACCTCGCCGATCAGTTCCGCGCCCGCGGGGGATACGGCGGTCATCTTCCCGTCGATGAAGTACTCGCTCTTCTCGCCGGACACGAGGGTGAACGATTCGCCGGGCGCGGCCCGCTTGAACGACCGCTCGCGGAGGATTTCGAGTAACCGTTGTTCGGCGTCGCTCATGGTCGGCCCCTGCGTGTGCTGATTTCCGGTGCGGGGATGTTATACGCCCTTTGCGGCGCCGCGCTACCCGCCGGCCGCGGCGCGGGTGAGGCGGTCGCGCACCGCCGCCCACTCCGGCGCGTCCGGGGGCAACTCCACGATGATCCGGTCGAGGGCGCGCTCATCGAAGCTGTGCAGCTCGCGGTACAGCCGGGCCGCGTATTCGTCCGCATCCAGCGGCATCGGGACTGCTGCGAACGCCTCGCCGGGGTGTTCGCCGAGCGCCAGCCAGCCCCAACTCAGCTTCTGGCGCGCGAACTCCGCACCCAGCGCAAGCGCGCGCTCGTGCGCGTCTACCAGCACCACCGGGGTGCGCGGGCTGTAGTGCTTCGCCATGTGGCCCGGGGCGCGCGCGACCCCCTCGCCCGTTGCGCCCGCTTCCACGCGCCCGCACACGGCCTCGAGCATCGGACGGGCGATCAACCCCGGGCGCAGCACGCGGGGCACGTCGCCGGTCACGTCCACGACGGTCGATTCGAGGCCACCGGGACACGGGCCGCCGTCCAACAGGAGCTCGATGCGACCGTTCAAGCCCTTGAGGACGTGCGCGGCGCGGGTGGGCGAGAGCTCCGTGCTGCGGTTCGCGCTCGGGGCCGCGAGCGGCACGCCGGCCTGGCGAATCAAGGCGCGCGCGACGGCGTGGTTCGGGCACCGCACCGCGACGGTGTCGCCCCCGGCGGTCACAACGTCCGGCACGCCGGCGCGCTTCGGAACCACCAGGGTCAGCGGGCCGGGCCAGAACCGGGCCGCGAGGAGCCGTGCGGTCGCGGGCCACGCCGCGGCGACGCTCAACACCTCGGACGGGTCCGCAACGTGAACGATGAGCGGGTTGGTCGAGGGCCGGCCCTTCGCCTTGAAGATGCGCGCGGCGGCTGCGGCGCTCAGCGCGTTTGCGCCCAGCCCGTACACGGTTTCCGTCGGGAACGCGACCAGCCCGCCGGCGCGGAGCACGTCCGCGGCGCGGCGGACCGGGTCCGGCTCCGGGCGCGAAGAATCGACTTTCAGCACGACCGTTTGCAAGGCGCAGTCTCTCACTTCGCGTTGTGGTACAACAGTCATGGTACGCGGCCCGAACGCGCGCACCGCCGCGCCGCAAGGAAAGGCTTTTCCCATGGCCGAGCCGACCAGCTCCGTGCCGGCGCCGACCCCCGAGCAGCGCCGCATCGCGCTCCAGAGCTTCACCAAGGCCAAGGAGACCGCGGCCGAGGGCGGGTTCGACTACGCCATCGAGTTGCTGCTCACCTGCTGCCGGCTCGAACCGGCCAACTTCATCTACCGGCGGCAGCTCCGCGAGACGCAGAAGGCCAAGTACGGCAACAACCTGCGGGGGAGCCGGTTCGCGTTCCTCACCACCCCGCGGTGGAAGGCCAGGCTCCGCGCCGCCAAGCGCAACCGCGAGTACCTGAGGGCCATCGAGCTGGGCGAACAGGTGCTGTGCCGCAACCCGTGGGACCAGGGCGCGCAACTGGACATGGCCGAGGCGTTCGACGCGCTCGGGCTGTCCGACCTCGCGGTGTTCACCCTCGACCAGGCGCGCCAGAAGTACCCCAAAGACACCACCCTCAACCGCGCGCTGGCCCGGCTGTTCGAGAAGCGCGGCGACTTCCAAAAGGCGATGATCCTCTGGCAGCTCGTGCGCGAGGCGGTACCGACCGACGTCGAGGCGCAGCACAAGGCGAAAGACCTGGCCGCCAACGCGGTCATCCAGAAGGGCGGGTACGAGGAGGCCGCGGCCGGCACCAAGGAGTCGCCGGTCGTCGGCCGCATCGAGTCGCGGGCCGCGGACAGGGCCGAGAAGCTCGCGCGCGAGGTCGGCCCGCTGAGCACCCGCATCGCGGCCGACCCGACCGAGCCGGCGCTGTACCTGCAGCTTGCCGGCCTGTACCGCCGAGCCGGGCAGGAGGACCGGGCCCGCGCCGCGCTCCAGCAGGGGCTGGGGCCGACCGGCAACGCGTACCAGCTTCAACTGGAGCTGATGGAGCTGGACCTCAACCCGGTGCGCAAGAACCTCGAGCTGGCCGAGGCCCGGCTCCGCAAGCTCAAGCACAGGTCCCCGGGGGACGGCGCCGCGACCGACGAGGAGCTGAGCGAGGCCGACCTCACCGCGCTGCGGGCGAGCCTCGCCAAGGAGGTGAACACGCGGGAGATCGAGTTCTACCGCGTCAAGGCGGACCGCACCCCGGGCGAGCTGAACCTGCGCATCGAGCTCGGCACCCGGTTGCTCCACGCGGACCGCGTGGACGAGGCCATCGCGGAGCTGCAACAGGCGCGGCGCGACGAGCGCCTCAAGGGGCGCGCGGCGCTGCTGCTGGGCATGTGCTTCAAGAAGCGGAACAACTGGCGGCTGGCGCAGCGCAACTTCGAGGAGGGGCTGACGAACACCCCCGAGTCCGAGGAGGCGACGAAGAAGGAACTCTTGTACCAGTTCGCGACCGGCTCCGCCGAGAACGGCGACCTTCAGCGGGCCATCGACCTCGGGCACGAGCTGGCGAACCTCGACTTCGCGTTCAAGAACATCGGCCGCCTCCTCGACGAGTGGAACGACCGGCTCCAGTCGGCCTGACGGGCGACACAAGAACGAAGGACGACGGATGACGGACGAAACGAAGGCAGATGGTGGCCCGGCGCCAGCCGGTTTCGGTCCGTCCTTCGTCCTTCAGCCTCCGTCCCTTCATCGCATCCGTCTCGGGCCGCCGTGGGATGTCGCGCCGGTCGCGGGCGGCGCGCGCCACGCCCGCAAGTTCGGGCGCCCGCGGGCGCTTGCGGCCGACGAGCGCGTGTGGCTCGTGTGCGCGCACGTACCCGCCGCCGGCGAGGTGCGGGTGAACGCCGCCGGTGTCGGAACGCTCGACGCGCCGGGGCCGTTCGCGGCCGACGTCACCCCCCTGCTCCGCCCCCGCAACGAGGTGCTCATTTCGGTCGCGTCGGACCAGCCGCTCGGCCCCGTGTCGCTGGAAATTCGCCCCGCGTGAAGCGCCTTCGCGCCGGCCCGCAAATCCCGCGCACGGAATCGCTGCGGACCGCCCGGTCCGGCCGAATGGCGAACGAATCGTGAACTAGGGTAGCGGTGGCGACTTCACGGCCCGGATCGCTCATCGATCCGAGGTGTGGGCGGCGCCCACGTCGCCTGCGGACCGAACCCTCTTCGCGCCTCGCACCCGAACGCTCCGAACCGCGGATCCCGCAATGAACGGACTCGATGTGCTGCCGTCACACGTGACGATTCCGGGGACCGACCGGGCCAGCCACGCGCCGACGGCCCCGGTCACCCCGACCGTGCGCCCGAAGATGGTCGTGCTGCGCGGCGCCAAGATCGGGACCGAGTACCCGCTGTACGAGGGCAAGAACGTGGTCGGCCGGTTCGCCGACAAGCCGGTGGACATCGACCTCGTGAGCCAGGAATCGAACGACCAGATCTGGTGCTCGCGCCAGCACGCGGTACTGGTGTTCGACAAGGGGGCGGTGGCGCTCGAAGACCTGAACAGCCTGAACGGGACGTGGGTCAACGGGACCCGCGTGCTGGCCGGCCACCCGCGCCCGATGAAGCCCGGTGACATCGTCCAGATCGGCACCGTTCAGATGAAGCTCGTGATGGGGTAACGGGGCACCGGCGTCACGCGCCGCGCGCCAGGCGCATCGCCAGCCACACCCCGAGCAGCCCGGCCGCGACCGACCCGCACACGTACAGCGCCGCGGTGCCCGCGCGGCCCGCGCGCAGCAGTTCCAGGGTTTCGAGGCTGAAGGTCGAGAACGTGGTGAACCCGCCGCAGAACCCGGTGCCGAGAAGCAGGTACCAGTTCCGGCGCGATGCGTCCGGGTGGTTCACGAACGTGACCGCGACGAGCCCCAGCACCACCGACCCGGACACGTTGATGGCGAACGTGGCCCACGGGAACGTGGCCCACGGGAACGCGGCCCCGCCCTGAACCGCGCGCACCCACTGCCCGAACCAGTAGCGGGCGTTCGCGCCGGCCCCGCCGCCGACGAACAGCAGCGTCGCCGGGTGCAGCGCGAGCGCAACGAGCCAGTCAGACATCACTTCGTCCCGCCGACGAGCGGCGCGTTCTTGAGGGCGAACGGCACCGGCTTCGCGTAGGTGCCCCAGACCACCAGCTCCGTCGGCACCGTAGGGCCGCACGTCGGCGCGGGCAGTTCGGCCGGCGCGAGCGGCCCGAGTTCGTCGAGCCGCACGGCGGCCGGTTCGCGCTCGGCGCACCGCATGGAGAACCCGCCGCGGGCGAATGGGGGCAGTACAGCGTACCTCAATGAGGACGGCCGCGGCAAGCGGGTACAACCGCCCGGCCGGCGGGCGTTCGTCCTCACACCGGAGCGGGCGCCGGTGCGGGTTGTGGGGGCTGGGTTGCGAGCGGCGCGGGCGGTGGGGAGGCGGAACCGGAAGCGGGGGCGGCGGGCGCCGGGACGTACCGACACTGCTCCTGCTCGCGCAACCCGTCGCAGCAGTGCAGCTCGCCGATGCCCGCGCACTCCGGGCACGGCACCCACGCCCCGGCGACCTGCGCCGCACGCTTCCCGTAACACAGCGGACAAAGCATTTGAGGCCCCCCGTTCGTGAACTCACGAGTGAGGGTTGTACCCCACCGCGGGGCGCGTTCGCAATGACCGTAGCGGCCGGGCCGGCGCCGCTCAGGAGCGGAACAGCGCCGCGTTGCGGCGCACGCCGGCGCGGGCGCTCTGCCGGGCGCGGGCGCGCACGTCGGCCGGGCACAGGCGCTGCAACACCGCGTGGCACATCAGCGCGGTCCCGAGGTTGTGGTCGGGGTCCGCTTCGCCCAGCTCGTACGCGGCGCGGCACTGGTCGGCGGTGAGCCGCTCGCGCTCCTCGGACCAGTCGCGGAACGCGGCCCACTTCCAGTGCCGCGCGGGGCGGTCGGGCGCGTTGCGCGCGAACCGGGCGAAGTCGGCCGCGCCGGCGGCGGTCACGACCCCGGCCGCGAACCACGCCGGCGGGAACAGCGCTGAGGTGCTCATCCGATGTGGGTCGCGCGCCCGGTCAGGGGATAGACTTCCATCATGCCGTAGGTGGTGTCGCTCATCCCGAGCGCGCGGTAGGTGGCCTGCGCCCGGGTGTTCTCCAGGTCGAAGTACAGCCGCAGCCCGATCACCGCCGGGTCGGCCTGAGCTTCCGCCTCGATCGCCTTGTACAGCACGCGGAACACGCCGCCGCGGCGCGCGTCCGCGCGCACGTACACGCTCTGCACCCACCAGAACCAGCCGTTGCGCCAGTCGCTCCACTCGAACGTGACCATCATCTGCCCGACCACCTGGCCACCGCGCTCGGCCACGGTGTAGAACCCGCGGGCCGGGTCGGCCAGCACCGCGCGGACCCCGGCGCCGAGCACCGCCGGGTCGAGCCGCTTGTGCTCGGTCTCCCACGCGATGGCCGTGTTGAACGCCACCAGCACGCCCTCGTCGGCCGCGGTCGCGCGGCGGATCAGCAACTCCATAGGTCACGTCCCGTGCGTTGGTGGGACAGGCCGGAAGCCTGTCCTACAGGAAGAAAACGGAGTAAGACAAGCGGGAACCAGGAGCCGCGCCGATGGACCTCCGAACGCTGATCCGCGACGTGCCGGACTTCCCCAAGCCCGGCGTCCTGTTCAAGGACATCATGCCGCTGCTCGGGAACCCGGCCGCGTTCGGGCAGGCGGTGGCCGACCTCGCGAACCACTACGACCCCGCGAGCGTCGACGTGGTCGCGGCGGCCGAGGCCCGCGGGTTCCTGTTCGCCGCGCCGATGGCGCTCGCCATGAAGAAGCCCTTTGTTCCCCTGCGCAAGCCGGGCAAGCTCCCGGGGGCCACGCACAGTTTCAAATACGACCTGGAATACGGTTCGGCCGAGCTGCACGTCCACTCCGACGCCATCGCCCCCGGCGCGCGGGTGCTGGTGGTGGACGACGTGTTGGCCACCGGCGGGACGATGGCCGCGGGGTGCAAGCTGGTGGAGCGGGCCGGCGGGGTCGTGCTCGGGTGCGCGTTCCTGATCGAGCTGGGCTTCCTGAGCGGCCGCGCCCCGCTGGCCGGGTACGACGTCTTCAGCCTCATCACCTACTGAACACCTCCGACCCGCGAGGCGGCCGTGTCACGCGACCCCTACGACGACTACCAGCACGACGACCCGGACCGGGCCGAGCGCGAGCGCGCCCCGGGCGACGACCGCCGCGCGGAGCGGGCCGCGCGGGTCGCCGGGGCCGCGCGCCGGCGGGTCGCGCGGCCCGCCGTCTTCATCATCATCAACGCGCTCTCGGGCTTCGCGTTCGCCGCGGCCCTGTCGGTCCCGCTGCTGTTCCAGCCCGAGCTGATCGTCCAGTTCATGCGCGAGATGGCCGCCCAGCAGCCGCCCGGGCCCGCGCGCCGGGACGCCGAGCGGCAGGCCGACGAGGTGGAGCAGCGCATCCAGCAGGACCCCATGGCGCTGCGCGTCGAGGCGGTCCTCGAGCTGGGCTTCCTGCTGGTGGTGAACACCGCCGCCATCGTGTGCGGGCTGTCGATGCGGAAGGCGGGCAACTACGCGCTGGCCATCACCGGGTCGGTGCTCACGCTGGTCCCGGTGACCGGGTTCTGCTGCGCGAACTTCGTCACCGGGGTGCCGGTCGGCCTGTGGGGGCTGATCGTCCTCCTGGACCCGGCTGTGCGGGCCGGGTTCGCCGCGCGGCGCGACGCGGCCGCGTACTCGCCGGACCGGTACTGACCCCTCCCCGGACGACGAAGAATGCCCACCGTAAGTTGTCCGTCGTGCGGCCGCCCGCTGGAAGTGGACGACGCGTACCGCGACTGGACGGTGCGGTGCCCGCACTGCGCCACCGAGTTCGTGCCGTCCGCGGTCGCACCGCCCCCGCGCCGCCGCGACCGCAGGGACGAGTACGGTTACGACGACCAAGACAACTACCCCGGCCCCGAGCGCGAGGACTGGGAGCAGCGGGACGCGGCGCGGCTGGTGTACGGCCCGGGCACGTGGCTGGAGGCGAGCGGCTGGGTCGGCGGGCTGCTGC
>JBJSXS010000120.1:0-2623 GCA_046086545.1 Gemmata sp. | reverse complement strand
CCGCTCGTCGAACGCGGCGCGCCCGGCGCTCACCGCCGCCTTCCACGAGTCGAGCTCGGCCAGGGCGCGCCGCGCGACGTCGAGCAGCCCGTCGCCGGCGGCGGACAGGTACCTGGCCGCGTTGGTCACGGTGCGGGCCCGCGCGACGGCTTCCGACTCGCACTGCACCAAAACCTGGTTCAACAGCGCCACCCGGTACCTGCTGCCGGCGCCGCCCGGGTCGCCCCGCTCCGCGGCGCTCATGTGCGGGACCGCGACCACCGGCACCGCGGGCGGTTCGCCGCTCGGGAGCTTCGGCAGCCGCCCCAGGATCTCCTGCCTGAAGTGCGCGACGAACGCGTCCGCGTCCCCGGCGCGCATCTTGGTGAGCGCGACCACGACCGCTTTGCCGGCCCTCACCAGCAGGTGCAGGAACTCGGTGGGCACCGCGTCGTTGTACCGCTCGTCGGACGCCACGTAGACGATCACGTCGGCGAGCGCGGCCACCTCCATGAGGCGCGCGACGTAGTGCTCCGACGCCCACGTCGTCATGTCGGGGCAGTCCCAGATGACGAACTCGCCGAGCGGGTGCGCGGACCGCTCCGTCGCGGCACCCGGCGGCGGGACGCGCTTGACCGCGTACACGTCCTCATCGACGCTCGCGGGCCTGTCGGCGGTGAGCCGGTGCAGCGGCCCCATGAACCCGATGTAGCTGGGCCACTGGAAGCCGGGCCCGGGGGGTAGGAACGCGGTGGGGTGCCGGGTGAACCCGGCCTGCGGGTTCGCCTCCGCGACCATGTCGCCCGCGAGGAGGTTCACCACGGTGCTCTTGCCCGCGCCGGCCCCGCCGATGACGCACACGTGCAGCGGCCGCGCCGGCTGGCCCTCGAGGAACGGCCCGATCACGTTGCGCGTGAGCGCCGACGCCAGCCGAAGTGTGCCCGCGTGCGCGGCCAGCTCGGGCCGGCGCCGGCAGTGGTCCTCGAGCCAGCGGAGGTCGTCGGCCAGCTGGCCCACGGCCGAGCGGTGTTCGGTCAGTTGCATGGGGGTATTATGGCCGCGGGCGTCGGATTTGGCGTTCGGTTTTCGCCCCTGCCGGGCGAAAACCGAGCGCCGAATTCAGCTGCGGAACGCGGTCCTCGCGCCGGCGCTGGGCGTGCGGTCCAGCGCGAACGCGCTCAGGTCCACGCACGGCGGCTCGTCGGTCAGCAGCTCGGTGACCGCCTGCGCGGTGCCGATGGACAGCTGCACGCCGGCGCGGAAGTGCCCGGTCGCCACGAACACCCCCTCCGCGCCCGGCACGGGGCCGAGGAACGGCAGGCCGTCGGGCGAACCCGGGCGCAGGCCCGCCCACGCCGTTTCGAGTGCGGCCCGCGCGAGCGCCGGCACCGTCGCGCGCGCGAACGCGAGCAGCCCCGCGACGCCCTCCGGGGTGGTGCGCTTCTCGAACCCGGATTCCGGCTCCTCGGTGGAGCCGACGAGCGTCAGCCCGTCGCCGCGCGGGACCAGGTACCGCTTGCCGAGCATCAGCACGCGGGAGCAGGTGTCCCCGCGCAGTAGCGCGATCTGGCCGCGCACCGGGTGGACGCGCGGCCGGTGCCCGAGCTGGGCCAGCAGCGGCTCGCTCCACGCGCCGGCCGCCAGCAGGTAGCGCCCGGCGGTCACGCGCTCGCCGCTCGCGAGGCGGGCCCCTCGCACGCGGCCCGGCCCCGGTTCCCACGCCGCGACCGCCGTGCCCGGGTGCAGGTGCACGCCGGCGCGCTCGCACGCGCGCGTGACCGCGCGCAGGTGCCACGGGTTCCGCACCTGCGCGCAGTCGGGGAGCAAATACGGCTCCCCCGCGACCGCGCCCAGCGGCTCGAGCCGCTCGGCGGCTCCGGCCGTGAGGCGCTCGAACGCGATGCCCTCGCCGCGCCACACGCCCGGCACGTCCGCATCTTCGGGGAGCAGGAACTCGATCGCGCCGCAGGTGCGGAACCCGTTGTCGACGCCGGTCAGGTCGCGCAACTCGGCGCTGAATTCGGGGAACCGGCGCGAGCCGATTCCGCGCAGCTTGTCGGCGGGCGTTGCGGCGCGCCGCGGATCGCCCGGCGGGATGATGCCTGCCCCGGCCCACGACGCCTCCTTGCCGAAGTCGGCGCGGTCGTACACCGCGACCGACAGCCCGGCACGCGCGAGGAAGTACGCGGCGGTGAGGCCGATGATCCCGCCGCCGACGATCGCCACGTCTGGAGAAGAGGACATGAGCGAATTGTAGGGCGGGCGCACGGCCTGTCCCCTCGCGGGACAGGACGTGCCGCCCGCCCCGCGTCACGCCGCGCGCTTCGACTCGCGCACCTCGCCGAACACGTCGAGCAGCGCCTGGTAGTGGTGCTCGAAGGTCCACGTGGTGCCGGTGCGGCGGGCCGCGTTCGACGCCTCCGCGCGGTACGTGCGGTCGGTGAACCGGTGCATCGCGGCCGCGAGCGCCGCCGCGTCGTGGGGCGAGTCGATCACCGCGCCGTCGGCCGGCGGGGTCAGCAACTCGCTCGCGCCGTTGTACTTGGTGGTGATCACCGGCAGCCCGCACGCGAGCGCCTCCAGCGCGACCAGCGAACACGGGTCGTAGAACGTCGGGTGGACGAGGAAGTCCGAGCCGAAGTAG
>JBJSXS010000119.1:0-3031 GCA_046086545.1 Gemmata sp. | reverse complement strand
AACTGTGCCCGTACCCGGCCGCAGGGTAACGTCGCGTTCACCGCGACCGACTTCTTCAAGCGCGGGACGTACAAGACCGACGCCAAGCCGAACATGGACGGCATATGGAAGCTGGCGGAACCGCAGGGGGAGCGCGGTCGGATCGACCTCGGGTTCCGCAGCGGGATCGAAGGGAACCAGGGCCGGTCGCCGAGCCTTTACACGTTTTACGGCGACGACCTGCTCATGATCGTTTACTGGGAGGGTGGGTGGCCGAAAGACGCGGTAGACAAGCCGGAACTCCGCCAACCTCCGCCCCACTTCGGTTCCGACGGCAACCGCAACATGTGGATCCTGCGGCGAACGGTGGAGGCGAAGAAATGACGACGCTGAAGTTGCTTCTCGTCGCCCTCGCCGTGATTCTCCCGCTCTCCGCCCGCGCCGCGGACGACCCGTCGTGGCCGTGCTACCAGGGGCCGAACGGGAACTTCAGCGCCACCGACTGCGGGCTCACGCTCGTCGATGACCTGAAGGACGCCCGACTGGTGTGGAAGAGCCAGGAGCCGACGCCACCCGGCGCCGCGCAAAGCCCGCGGTACGGTGGTCACGGCTGGCACGGCATCTCGCTCAAGGACTTCAAGCCCATCAAGATTCCGCTCGCGGCTGGCGGCGAGGCGACTTCCGGTGGCGGCATCCCGTTGCCCGGCGGCGGGGCGAGCAGCCTGCTCGTCGCGGACGGGAAGGTGTTCGCCAGTTACTTCGTCCCGAGTGGCGAGGTCGTGGACGCGGCGGAGCAGAAGAAGCGCGACCTGGGGCCGGGCACCTGGACTCCGGACTACTGGCGCGTGTCGGCCGACGACGTGGTGCTGTGCGTGGACGCCGCGACCGGCAAGACCTTGTGGAAACAGGTGTTCAAGGACAAGGGGCTGAACTGGACCGACCACAAGAGCATCATCACCAACCACACCGGCGCCGTGTTCGGCGGTCGGGTGTATGCGATCGGCTCGACGTGCCGGGTGTACTGCCTCGACGCCGCGACCGGCAAGCTCGTGTGGGATGGCGACCTCGGGGCCGAATACACGAAACTCGAAGACATCAAGAAGAAGGGACTGGCTGAAAAGAAGTCGTTCGGCGGGAACAACCGCGGGCACTGCCACGGCTCGACGTTCGCTGCGGGGGTGTGGGTGTGCCCGGACTTCCAGGGCGGGCTGATCGGGTTCGACGGCGTCACCGGCAAGAAACTCTGGCAAGTGCCGAAGTGCCTCGCCCACCACGCCACCCCGACGCGCTGGGTTCACGCGGGCGGAGAGTCGGTCCTGTGCGGGAACATCGACGGCAAGGTCCGCTGCCTCGACCCGCTCACCGGCAAGGACCGCTGGACGCTCGACACCGGCCGGCAGGAATCGACGCTGTCGGTCGCGGGCGACATTCTCTTCTTGAACGCCGGCAAGGAACCGATGGGGCCGGGCGACGAGAAGTTGGTGGGCCGCCCGAGCGGCTGGAAGATCACGCCGACCGGCGCGAAGAAACTCTGGGAGCACACCGGCGACGAGAAGGTCGGGTTCGTCAGCGGCGGCATGAGCGGGCTGCCGGTGTGGAAGGACCGCGCCTTCGTCCGCACCAAGGCGGGCACGGCGATGCTCGACGTGACCACCGGCAAGGTGCTGGCGAAGTTCGAGGGGGCGGAGACCGACCAGGAGAGCCACGGGCACTGTGCCGAGGGGCGGTTCTTCCACGAGCCGGACAGTCAGCACGGGAGCATCCACGACGTGCTCATGCTCGGCACGACAGCCGAGACGTTCCGGCCGATGGGCAAGCCGTGGAACACCCCGCACTACGACGCCACCGGCTACGAGATGCCGATCAGCCCCCCGGTCGTGTCGGGCTTCCTTTACCTTCGCGGGGCCGACGGGATCTACTGCTGGGATCTGCGCAAACCCGCACGCTAACCACCGGAGACCACAACGATGCCCCGCGTCCTCCTTGCGATCCTCTTTACGACCGGCGGTGCGGTCGTTGGGGCCGAGCCGCCGGCACCGCCCGGGGGCGTCACCGCCCGCGCCGAGTACACGCTCAAGACCGCCCGGACCCGGGACCCCGTCCTCGGCGGGCCGCGCGACAAGGTGTCCGTCAGCGTCTGGATACCCGACGGCGTGAAAACCGTTCGGGGGGGGATCTGCAACCCGTTCTCGAAGGGCGACGACGTGGGCAAACACTGGCAAGCCGCGTGCCGGCTCTGGCAGTTCGCTTACGTTCAAGTCGACTTCGACGCGGTGAAGAAGGAAGAGTTCACCCTCCTCGCGACCGGGCTGACCGACCTGGCGAAGAAGACCGGTCACCCCGAGTTGGAACACCTGCCGCTGTGCTTCACCGGCATGTCGCGCGGCGGCGGGATGAGCATGCAACTCGCCGAACTCATGCCCGACCGCACCATCGCCTGCGCCCCGGTGTGCCTGGAGGTCGGGCCGGGGTCCGAAGCAACCCGCCGCGTCCCGGTGATGACGGTCTTCGGGGAGAAGGACGGCTCGCAGATGGAGAAGTTGCTGACCAAACTCCCGGCGGAGCGGCAACTCGGAGCCCGGTTCGGGATCGCGGTCCAGTGGAACCGCAAGCATGAGTTCGCCCTGGCTAACAACCTGTCGTTCGTGTTCTTCGATGATGTGATTTCCCGCCGACTGCCGAAGCAACCGGTCGCGGACAAGCCCACTCCTATCGCGGACATTTCGCTCGAAAGCGGTTGGCTCGGCGACCCCGGCACCTGGGGCAAGGACGGGAAACTGCCGACAATCGCCGCATGGAAGGAATACAAGGGTGACCGTGCCACCGCCTGTTGGTTTCCGACGCAGCGGTCGGCGGCGGTGTGGCAGGCGTTCGTCGGCGCGAGCAAGGACGTGACCGTCACCGAACCGCCCGGGCTTGGCGACAAGCAACCGTTCATCTTGCAATCGGCCAAGAAGCCCGTGACGGTGAAGTTGACGCTCGGCGACGGTGTGAAGCCGGCGCGGGTGGTATTGTGGGACGCCGACCAGCGGCTCGCCGAGAAGACCGAAGG
>JBJSXS010000118.1:0-4673 GCA_046086545.1 Gemmata sp. | reverse complement strand
GGGCCTGCGCGACCTGTTCGGCGGCGGCAAGGGGGGGTTCGACAAGGACAAGATGGCCGAGGCGCGTGAGAAGATCACCAAGGTGAACGAAGAGGTCAAGAAGGTGGTCGAGGACACCCTCACCGCCGAGCAGAAGAAGCGGTTGCACCAGATCGCCATTCAGGCGATGGGCTTCAATGTGTTCAACGACCCCGAAGCCAAGGCCGGCGGCAAGGGCGGCGGCGGGTTCGGCGGTGGGTTCGGCGTCAGCGACGCCCAGAAGGCCATCATGAAGGAAGTGCAGGAGGCGCTCAAGCTGAGCGACAAGCAGAAGAGCAGCATCAAGGGCGTGGTGGACGAGTTCAACAAGGAGAGCCGCGACATCCGCACCGAGGCAGGCATCGGCGGGTTCGGCGGCAAGGGGGGCGGCAAGCAACCGGACCCGGAGAAGGTCGAGTCCGCCAACAAGAAGATCGACAAGAGCCGCAAGGAGGCGTGGGCCAAGGTGGATGAGGCGCTCGACGGCACGCAGAAGACCGCGTGGAAGGGCCTCGTCGGCGAGCCGTTCGACACCGCCAAGCTGCGCCAGGTGGCCCCGAAGAAGGACTGAGTGCGTTACGATACCATGACGACCGCAGAGGCCCGCCCGGTCCCGCCGGCGGGCCTCGTTGTTTGGTTGACGCAACTCGACTGTGGGAGGAGAAGTCGTGGAAGACGACACTCCGCCGCACGAGCGCCGGTAAAACAAATCGAAACGGAACGAGGACCGCTTGCGGCGACGGCGGCGCCGCGACGCGGACGAATCCGCCCCAGCATTTGTTGTTGGACGGCCGCTCACAACCAATTAACATCCTGACGGCTTTTCAACTCCCTTGAGGCACGCGATCAGGCCGCTCGCATCCGGTCTGGTGCTCGCCGCTCTCCTGCCCGCACCGGCAAACGCAGACGAACCCGCCAAAGCACAGTTCCAAACGGTCAAGCTGCAAACCCTCGCCAAGACGGGGGCACAGTACGACTGGAGCAAGACCGAGTTTATCGAGGCCCTCAAGGCTGGCGACGGCTGGGAGGTACTCGCAACGAGCGATTCGGCCATCCTGCTCCGCAAGGGCAAGGACGGGCCGAAGTGGGAGTACAAGTCGGTCAAGATCAAGAACTGCCCGTTATCCATCACGGGCATGAGTGACACGGACGCTTTCGGCGTGATTCTGGACCGCATGGCGAGCGACGGCTACATGCCGTGTGCCGTCAACGGGATCGGGGAGCACACGCTGTTCAAGCGGGTCAAGGACGCCAAGCCGGCGAAAACGGAGTTCCAGACGCTCCTGTTGGCGGACGTAATCAAAGCCAAGGCCGCACCCTACGAGCGGTTCAAGGAAAAGGAGTTCGTGGAGGCACTGAACAAGCAGGGAGCGGAAGGGTGGGAGGTCTGCGTGTGCAACTACAACGCCGTCGTCCTTCAGAAGAGTCCGGCGAAGTGGGAGTACAAGACAGTGAAGATCACCAAGTCCCCGCTGACCTTGAGCCTCATCGACATGGACAAGGACGACGAGGCGGCGGCGTTTACGTTTATCCTGGAGGGGCTGGAAGACAAGGGCTGGAGGCCCTGTGCCTGCGACTCGATGGGGCGGGAGATCTTGCTCAAGCGGGAACTGAAGAAGGACAACAAGTAGTGACAAGCGGCCGGAAGGTCCCCGGCTGGTTGAGGCTACTCTACCTGGACGAGTCGGGGTTCAGCCCGTCCCTGCCAACGGGTTACTCGTGGTGCCCGCCGAAGCAGCGGAAGGGGGTCCGCTACGAGCACCCGCAGGGGCGGCGAGTCAACGGTCTGGCGAGCTACGAACCATCCGCCAGGGACTGGATGCGGTTCCGTTCGAGCGGACGCTGACCAGCGACGACCTGTTGCCCTACCTGCGGGCTTGGTTGCCAACGGCGTGCGTACCGCTTGTGTATGGGTTGGACAACGCAGGCATCCACACCAGCTACGTGGTCAAGACGGCTCGGCCGGGGCTGACGAGGCACTGCATCTGGCTCTACTACCTGCCCCCGTATCGCCCCGAGTGGAACCGGATCGATCCGGTGTTCAAGCAGTTCAAGCACCACGAGATGCCGACACGCAGTTTCACCACCAAGGCCGAGCTCCGCAAAGCCGTCGAGGACGGTTTCGACGCCTACCGGCGGCGACTCCGGGCCAAAGGTGACAAACAATTACGGCTCGCTGCATAGGTGGCGAACGCGTCATCGGTGGGTGTCCCTTGCAACTCGGCGTGGTTCGCGGCGGGCGCGCCCGGCCTCGGCGGTTGCGACGGTTGCAGTTCGCGAACCCGAGCGACAAGTTCCAGGCCACGAGCGGTAGCGGCTCCGGGTCTAAAGGCACTGCGAATGCGCTTGACCGGCAAGGGCGATGCGGGCACACTCGGTATGATGAAATAATGTGTTCGATCAGCTAGTTTGTGCCCCGCCTTGCTCCGCTCAGGAGTGCCCGCCGTGCTCACCTTCCGCGGTTCGGCTCACCGCCTCTGCGACGGCGTTTCGCGCCGCGACTTCCTCGCGGTCGGCACGCTCGGCCTCGGCGGCCTAACGCTCTCGGATGTGCTTCGCGCCCGCGCCGCGGGCCCCACGACCGCGCCAAAAGCGGTCATCATGGTTTACCTGCCGGGCGGCCCGTCGCACATCGACATGTTCGACATGAAGCCCGACGCGCCGGCGGAGGTGCGCGGCGAGTTCAAGCCCATCAAGTCGAAGGTGCCCGGCGTCGATGTGTGCGAGCTGCTCCCGCTGCACGCGAGCATCGCGGACAAGTTCGCCGTGGTGAACGGCATCCAGTCGGTGGACACGCACAGCGCCGAGTTGCTGATGCGCGGCTACCTGAACGGCCCCACCAAGCGGCCGGTGTTCGGCTCCGTGGTAAGCAAGCTGCGCGGCGGCACGGGCGCCGACGGGCTCCCGCACTACGTCGCGCTCGGCGGCGAGAACGGGGCCGACCCCGGCGACCCATCCTACCTCGGCACCGCGCACCGGCCGTTTAAGCCCGGAGGCGAAGCGCTCAACAGCCTTTCGCTCGTGAAGGGGGTCACGCCCGAACAACTCGCGGACCGCAAGCGACTCCTCGGCGCGTTCGACACGGTGCGCAAAGACCTCGACGCGCGCGGCGAGATGGCCGGCACCGACGCCTTCACGCGGCGCGCCCTCGAAGTGATCGCGTCCACACAGGTGCGCGACGCGTTCGACGTGAGCAAGGAGCCGAAAGCACTCCAGGACAAGTACGGCCCCGGGAAGCGGTTGCTGCAAGCGCTGCGGCTCGCGCAAGCGGGCGTGTCCGTGGTGACCGTGTCGGTCGCGGGGACGGTCGTGCCGGTGGGCGACTGGGACACGCACGGCAAGAACGACGGGCGGAAGTTCGGGCAGTTCGACGACTACCGGCAGCGGCTCCCGGTGTACGACCAGGTGATCCACACCTTCCTGACGGACCTCTACGACCGCGGGCTGGACAAGGATGTTGCCGTCGTGATCTGGGGCGAGTTCGGGCGCACCCCGAAAATCAACAAGGACGGCGGCCGCGACCACTGGGCGCCGGCGGGAACGGCGCTCGTCGCGGGCGGCGGGTTCCAGACGGGCCAGAAGATCGGCGACACCGGGCTGCGCGGCGACCGCGAGCGCGCCCGCGCCACGCCGTACACGCCCGCGAGCGTTCTGGCGACGCTGTACGGCTTCCTCGGCGTCGACACCAAGGCCACGCTGCCCGACTTGACCGGGCGCCCGGTGTACCTGCTCGACGACCCCGAACCGATCACCGAACTACTGTAACGACCACTCCCCACCGGCGGAACTCGGCCCATGAGCGCGCACACGTCTGTCTCGCGGCGGCGGTTGCTACAACTCGGCGGCGTCGCCGCGCTCGCGATGGGCGCGCCGGGCACGGTCGCGGCCCGCACGGACCCTAACAGGAAGGGGCCGGGCGCCGCCGACAAGTCGTGCATCTTCGTGCTGCTGTGCGGCGGGCCGAGTCACCTCGACCTCTGGGACCTGAAGCCCGACGCGCCAAACGAGATCCGCGGGCCGTACAGGCCGCTGCAAACCGCGGTCCCGGGCATGCGCATCAGCGAACTTCAGCCGAAGCTGTCGAAGCTCACGAAGCACTTCGCGCTTGTGCGCTCGATGACGCACCCGGGGAACATCTCGAACCACTTCGACGCGATGCACAACCTGCTCTCGGGGCAGCACAGCGCGCCACAGGACTCGCCTTATCTCGGTTCGGTGCTGTCGAAGGTGCGGCCCAGCCAGAAGGCGCTGGCGTCGTACGTCTGGCTCATCAAGTGCGTCGGCGATCCGGTGTTCTGCGCGCCCAACATCGGCACCGGCGGCAATCTGGGACCGCATCACGCGCCGCTGTTCGTCGGGAGCGCCGCGAACAACCCGGCCCTCCCGGGGTTCAAGGCGCCCGACGCGCTCCTGCCCGTGGACACCGCCGAGCGGCTGAACGACCGCCGCGACCTGCTGGGCAGCCTCAATCGCGGCGCCAGCGCGAGCGATTCTACTCACCAGGGGTGGCGCGACGTGCAGGGAAAGGGCTTCGACATCGCGACCTCGACCGGCCCGCGCGAGGCGTTCAACATGGACCGCGAGGACGTGCGCACCCGCGACCGCTACGGCCGCAACCCGCTCGGCCAGAACCTGCTGCTCGCGCGCCGGCTCGT
>JBJSXS010000117.1:0-2489 GCA_046086545.1 Gemmata sp. | reverse complement strand
CCCGAAGTCGGGTGTCGTCGGCGGCAGCGGGGCGATGCCGTAAGCGCTGACCACATGGTTCACGTCGAACTTGAGTTCGTGGAGTTTGTGCAGCGCCGTTTCGACCGACCGCGCGACAATCTGCGTCGTCCCCGCGATGCTCATCGTGGGAGCGAGGAGAAGCGTGAGGTGTTCGGCGACGAGCGGGAGTTTCGCGACTATGGTCGCGATCACCTCGTCCGTAGGGTGCTTTTGCGTTTCGAGGACGCCGACCGCGAACGGCGACTCCTCCTTGGCGGTGATGTGGTGGAAGATCTCTTCGCGCGCCGACAGTGCCCGCATCGGGCCGGAACCCATTGCGAAGAACTTGCCCGCGCTCACTTGCCAGCCGGCGTACTGGGAACCGAGGCACGCGCGGACCGGGTCGTCGGTGGTTACCTGCACCGCGGGGCCGCCGCCTTCCGCACCCGGGTACGGCACGTGCGCGACCTCGCCCGCGTCGCCCAGGCAGACGCGGGCGAGCAGGAGGCCCGCGGCGAGGCTGCCCTGCACCGCGCCGCCGCAGTCGATCACGCGTGCGCCCGCCACTTTAGTGACGTGGATGCGGAGGCGCGCGGTGTTGCGCTCCATCTCATCGGCAAGGAGCTGTGCCCGTTCGTTGAGTGTCATGGTGCTCGCCCCGCGAAGAGTTGGTCGAGTTCCGCCGCTTGCAATTGTAGCCGGGCGCGGACCTCGGCGGGTGTGCTTCCGGTGGCAAAGAACGTCAGCACCGGCCACCCCGCGTGAATCGCGCTGCTGGCTTCGGGGATGTCCGCAAACCCGGGCAGGCGCCACGGGTTGAAGTCGCCCGAGGTCCGCGTCCCACGGGCCCGCGACCGGGAACGTGAACGCGCGCGGGGCGTAGTAGATCGCTTTGCCAATCGGACCAACCCGCCCGCTCGCGTGCTCGGTCACCTCAACGGCCGCAGTGTAACGCGGGTTGACCTCGACGGGGTAGACCACCTCATCCCGCAGCACGAAATCAAGACCCCACATGCCGCGAAGCGCGAACGGGAATGTGGGGACATCTGGGGCCGGCAGCGGCCCGATGGTCCCGCAGTAGGCGAACGGCTGTGCGTGAAGCCACGGTTCGCCGATCAGTTGTTCCGTGACGCCGAGAAACGTTTCGCCAGAGTAAAGGGCGGACATCGGCGTTCCGTCGATCCACGCCTGGAAGATGTGTTGCGGCGACGCGGGTTCGCCGGGCAGTGCGAACCGGATGCCGGTCCCGCCGCCGGACCGCAGTGGCTTGCAGAGCCAGCGCCCGTCGCGCGGGCACGGGTCGCCGCGGGGTGCGAGCCGCGGGGTCGCAATCCCGTGAGCCGCGAGTGCGGGAAACAGTATGTATGGGTCGCGTGCGCGAGCCAGCGCTGCGGGCGCGTTGCCCCAAAGTGCGCGCCGCTCCGCGAGGCGCGCGACGACGTGCGGGTGGTTCTCGATGCCGCCGGTGTATAGCACCGGGCCGGGCGGGAACCGCTGCGCGAGCTCGGGGATCGCGTCGGGGTAGCTGTCGAAAGGGCACCGCGTGCAGGAGGCCACGCGCGTCAGGTCGCGGTCGTTGAACTGATCGACGGCCCAGGCGCGGAGGCCGGCACGGGCGAGCGAATGGACCGCCGCCCGCGCGCTCGCGCCGACCACCCCGACGATCACCGCTCCACCGGGGTGGGGAGCCCGAAGAACTTCCGCACCGCCTGGAGCTCGGGGATCATCATGACCCGCATCACGTCCGCGTAATCGTCGGTCCAGGCGTCCACGCCCTTCAGCTCGTCCACCGGGCGGAACCCGTACCCGGTTTCGGCTTGCAGCACGTTCATCGCGGTGGCGAACGCGGTGTGCTTGCGGACCAGCATCGCGTACCACTTGGCCTTTTCGTCGGCGGTGCGCTTGTCGAGGAAGTCGAGCACGGTTTCCTGCTGCCGGAGCGGAGACTTGTCCAGGATCGGCACCAGCTCGGGGTACTTGTCGCGCAGGATCCGGATGAGTTGCGCTCCGCTCCCGTACTCGCCGACGATGTCGCCCAGGGGCGAGCCGATGCGATCGCCCAGGTGGCCCTGGAGGTCGTCCGGGGTGCGCTTGCGGCTCAGCGCCACCCAGCTCGACGCGGTCTTCCCGGGGCGCCCCTCGGCGTCGTCGTTCCACACCCGCGCCACCAGCTTGTGGTGGTTGGCGATGGCCGCCACCACCGGCTCCAGGCGCACGAACTTGTTGGAGATGTGCAGAGCGAGGATGCCGTCGTCGGTGAGCCGGTCGAGGTAGAGTTGAACCGCCTCGTTGGTGAGCAGGTGGACCGGGATCGAGTCGGAGCTGAACGCGTCCACCAGCAGCAGCGCGTATTTCGGTCCGGTTTCCAGTTCCTCCTTCAGCTTGAGCCGGGCGTCCCCCATCTTGAAGTCGATGTCGGCGCCGCGGTCGCGGGCCGCCTGGACGTATGTGAACGGCCCCATTACTGGCGCCGCGCCCGCCTTGACCTC
>JBJSXS010000116.1:0-4570 GCA_046086545.1 Gemmata sp. | reverse complement strand
GGCTCGACCGACAAGCTGGGCACGCACCCGCACGAGAACCGACTGGCCCCCGAGGACCTGTGGGCGACGGTGTACAGGCACCTGGACATCGACCCGCACGCCTTCATCTACGACCCCCAGCAGCGCCCGGTCCCGATCCTGCCGGGCGGCCAGCCGATCCGCGAGCTGTTGTAAGTGCCCGCCGACACCGCGGGACCGCCCTGGTCGGTCCCGCGGGCCCACCTTGAAACCGCACCGCCCCCCCCCGCGCACTTTGTAAAGTGGCGCGCCGCCAACGTCAGATCGGCTGGTACCCCATGGCTCGAAACGAACCTGCCCGGACCGGGCTCCACCGCCGCGACCTCCTGCGGGTGAGCGCCGCGTCGGTCTGCGGGCTGACCCTGACCGACTTCCTGCGGGCCGACGCGCGTGCCGCGCTCGACTCCGCGTACCGCAAGCGGTCGGTCGTCAACGTGTGGCTGGCCGGCGGCGCGTCGCACCTGGACACGTTCGACATGAAGCCGGACGCCCCGGCGGAGTTCCGCGGGGAGTTCAAGCCGGTCGCGACGCGGGTGCCGGGCCTGCAGATCTGCGAGCACATGCCCCGGATCGCCGAGCGCATGGACCGCGTGGCGCTGATCCGCTCGCTCACCGGCACGGTCGATTCGCACGACGGGGCGATGTGCGCGACGGGCTACCCGCCGGGCAGTCTGAAGAACATCGGCGGGCGACCGAACATCGGGTCGGTCGTGGCCAAACTCCAGGGCCCCACCAACGGCAACGTGCCCACGTCGGTCGCCATGATCTCCGGGTACAACCCCAGCGAGCAGGCCTACTCCCGCTCGGCCGGTTTTCTCGGTTCGACCTACGACTGCTACACCCCGGACAGCGCGGGCGGGCGCGCCAACCTGACCGCGCGGAACGTGACGCCGGAGCGGTTGCAACTCCTGTCGGGGTTCGACACGGGCCGCACGGACCGCGACCCGCGCGGGGCCATGGAGGCGATGGACGTCTACACCCGGCGGGCGGTCGAGTTTCTGACCTCCGGACAGTTCGCGCAGGCGCTCGACATCAGCGCCGAACCGCTGAAGGTGCGGGACCGGTACGGCATCGGGTTCGGGAAGAGCCCCAAATCCAAACGAACGCTCGGGCTGCAAAACGCCCGGTTCCTCATGGCCCGGCGGCTGATCGAGTGCGGCGCGCGGTGCGTCAACGTGACCTGGGAAGAAGAAGGTGAACGGCGCTGGGACACCCACAGCGACAATTTCAACGCCCTGCGCCACGAGTTGCTGCCGTCCTTCGACCTCGGCCTCAGCGCCTTTTTCGATGACCTCGAAGCTCGCGGCATGCTGGACGACGTCCTCGTGCTCGTCTGGGGCGAGTTCGGCCGCACCCCGCGAATCAACGACAAGGCGGGGCGAGACCACTACGCCCCGGCGGCGTCCGCGCTGCTGTTCGGGGGCGGCCTGAAGGTGGGGCAGGTGATCGGCAGCACGACGAAGAACGGGGAGCGGCCCAAGGACCGCCCGGTCCACTACCAGCAGATGTTCGCGACCCTGTACCGGCACCTCGGGATCGACCCGGGCACGACCACCGTGATGGACCCGAACAACCGCCCGCAGTACCTGCTCGACGAAACGGACCCGGTCCGCGAACTGGTGTGAGCGTCTTCGGTGATCCGCCGCGAGCGCTCGGCTCGCCCACAGGTGAGCCGCGCCGTCCGGCCGCGAGGACTGCCGCCGCGGGCGGGTCTCCGGGCCCGTCCGCATCCGGTGGTCAATCAGGGTCGCCCGAGAGGCCATTCCCAAGGAGTTTGATCGTGCTGGACTTCATCGATGATCGGTACGGGTTGTCACGGCGGTCCTTTTTGCGGGTCGGCAGCCTGGCCCTGGGCGGGCTCGGGTTGCCGCAGGTGCTGGCGGCCAAGGGGCCGGCCGCGGCCGACGCGAAGGTGCTCCGCGACAAGGCGGTCGTCTTCCTGTTCATGCACGGGGGGCCCAGCCAGATCGAGACGTTCGACCCGAAGATGTCGGCACCGGTCGAAATCCGCAGCGTCACCGGCGAGGTGAAAACGAAGCTCCCCGGCGTGACGTTCGGCGGCACGTTCCCGAAGCTGGCGGATCGGGCCGATCGACTGGCGGTCGTCCGCTCGTTCTCCTTCGAAAACATCGGCAACCACGACATCCGGCCGCTCGTCGGCCCGGAGTCGCTCGACGCCAACCTCGGTTCGGTCTACGCCCGCGTCGCCGGTGCCAACCGGCCCGTCACGGGCATGCCGACCAACGTCGTGCTGTTCCCGCGGTCGGTCGATCCGACGGCCGGCCCGAATCAAAATGGGCCCCCCTGGGGCCGATTCGACCGGACGGGTCCGTTCGGCAACGCCACCGCGCCGCTGGTCCCCGGCTCCGCCGGGGGCGGCGGTTCGCTGCACGAGGACATGCGGCTGACAGTTCCCCACGACAGACTTGAGGATCGGAAGCGGTTGCTCGCCCGCTTCGACGACGTGAAGCGGCAGTCGGATTTCGAAGGGTTCGATGACCACCGGCGGCAGGCGTTCGAGATGATTCTCGGCGGCGTGGAGAAGGCGTTCGACCTGTCCAAGGAGGACGCGCGGACGATCGAGCGGTACGACACCGGCCGGCTCTGCAATCCGGAATCGGTCCGGCTGGGGCGAGACGGGAAACAGAACGGTTTTTATCCCCGCTACGTCGATCACGGCAAGACGCTGGGCAAGGAACTCCTGCTGGCCCGCCGGCTGGTGGAAGCGGGTTGCGGGTTCGTCACGGTGACGACGAACTTCGCCTGGGACATGCACGCGGACGGCAACAACCCGGGCGTGAAGGAGGGGATGAACTTTTCGGGGGCGGTGTTCGATCACGCGGTGTCGGTCTTCCTCGACGACCTGCGCGACCGCGGCCTGGAGGACAAGGTGTTGCTGGTCGCGACGGGGGAGATGGGACGGACGCCGAAGCTGGATAACAACGGCGGTCGCAACCACTGGCACCGCAGCGCGCCGCTGCTGCTGGCCGGCGGCGGCCTGCCGATGGGCCAGGTGATCGGCCAGTCGACGAGCGACGGGGGGCGGCCGGCGACGGAGCCGATGACGGTCGAGCGGCTGATCGCGACGATCATGCACGTCCTCTTCGACGTCGGGCAGTTGCGAATCTCGCACAACCACTTGCGGGACGTGATCAACGTCGTCACCGCCGCCGACCCGATTCCGGGGCTGACGTTATAAGGCGGGGCTCCTGGCTTGCCGGGTGTCGTAGTGCGGGCCGTTGGAGGGTGGAGATGCGGAACACGATCGGCACACTGCTTTTCCTCACCCTGTGCGGCGCGGCCGTCTCGCGTTCCGGCGGTCGCGCCGAGGAGAAAGGTGCCACCGTCACTCTGACAGCCGAGAAGGCCAAGCAGTTGGCGCAGGACCGGAGCGGCCGGCTCATCCTGGATCACCTGACCGCGCTCGCGCCCGACGCGGCGAAGGAGCTGGCCCGCCACGAGGGGTGGCTATCACTAAACGGCCTCAAGTCCCTCTCGAACGAGACCGCGGAGGCACTCGCTCAACACCGGGGGCAGTTGCACCTCGACGGGTTGACGGCGCTCTCGCCGGAGGCGGCCCGAGCACTGGCCCGGCACCACGGCGAACTGTCCCTCAACGGGCTCACCTCGCTCTCGGACGAGGCGGGCGTGGCCCTCGCGAAGCACACGGGCGGGCGCCTGTCCCTCAAGGGGCTGAAGTCCCTTTCGACAAAAGTGGGTCAGGCGCTGGCGCAGCGCAAGGGGGGCGGACCGACCCACAAGGTGTGCCTCGACGGTGTGGAGACTTTGACTGTTGAAGCGGCCGCAGCGTTGGCGGAGACGCACGGCCACAACTGGGATGGGCGACTTCCCGCGCTGAAGACCGTTCCCGCGGACGTGGCCCGGGCGCTCGCCAGGCGGCCGGGCGGGCTCTCCCTCGAAGGGCTGACGTCGCTCTCGGACGAGGCCGCGAAGGCACTGGGCGGAAAACTGGGCGGCAACCTGCCGCGGCTGACGTCGCTCACGGTCGAGTCGGCCAAAGCGATTGCCGGACCGGTGCCGGGGCAGTTCCATCGCACGCTCGTTCTCGACGGCCTCACCGCGCTGCCCGACGATGTCGCCCTGGCGATCGGCGGCAAGGACAGCCGCGGCAACCTGCACCTCAACGGCCTGACCACGCTGACCCCGGTCGCCGCGAAGGCGGTCTGCCAGCGCGAGGGCGACCTGTACCTCAACGGCCTCGCCGCGATCCCCGACGAGACGCTCAAGGCACTCGCCGAACACAAGTCGCCCGGTTACGCGAGGCCGGTCGTCTTCCTCAGGGGCCTGACGAAGCTGTCCGATGACGGGGCCGTGATCCTGGCGGCGTGGCCCAAGTGGAGCGGCGAACTGCCGGTCCTGACGACGCTCTCCGAAAAGGCCGCCACGGCACTGGCCTCGTCGCGGAACTGGGACGGCAAGCTCCCCGCCGTGAAAACTCTGTCCGCCGAGACTGCACGGGCAATCGCCCGGCGCCAGGGCGACCTCGCGCTGGACGGCCTCGCCGAACTGTCCGACGAGTCCGCGGCCGCGC
>JBJSXS010000115.1:0-11880 GCA_046086545.1 Gemmata sp. | reverse complement strand
GCAGGGCCGTCGCGTCGGCCGGCCGGCCCCGGGCCGTGAGCGAGTCGGCGTACAGGACGAGCAGCTCCGGCCGCAGCGCCAGGAGCTCCGCCGCGCCGGCCTTCGCCGGCACCCCCAAACTCTCGTCGAACCGGTTCCAGTTCCGCAACTCGGCCTCGACCGGTTGGGCCAGCACGTCGAGCAGCTCGAGCCGCACCAGCTCGGGCCGGTAATCGACCAGTTGGAACGTGTTCACCAGCGCCCGGTACTGGCGCAGCGCCTCCTCGCCGCGCCCCGGGAGCCGGGCCAGAGCCTCGGCCCTGCCGATGAGGGCCGGCGGGAAGTTCGGGTCGGCGGCCAGCGCCCGCTCGCAGTAGTACAACTGGCGGTCCGGGTTCTGCATGGTCGCGTAGCACGCGGCCAGCCCGGTCATCGCCTTCTTGTGAAAGATCCGCACCGCGGCCACCTTCGGGCCGGCCTCTTCGAGCAGCCGCTGGGCGAGCTGCCAGTCCTGCTTGAGTACCGCCAGCCGGCCGCGGAAGTACGCGCCCAGGTTCTTGCCCGCTTCTTCCGGCAGCGCGTCGGTCATCGCGGCCGAGTCGGTGCTCTCGCCCATGTCGATGAGCCGGTCGATGACCATCGCGTAGTCGGGGTCGGACCTGGGCACCTGCTTGGCGACGCCGCGCAGCACCGCGATCCCCTCGTCCCGCTTGTCCTGCCGGGCCAGCACCTCGGCCAGCAGGGCCCCGGCTGCCAATTTCTTGGGGCCGCGGGCGTGTGCGATCCGCAGGTGCGCCTCGGCCTCGCGGAGCTTCTCCGGGCCCTGGGCCAGGGTCTTGATCTCGGCTACCGTGAGTTCGGCCGCGGCCAGCCGCGCGTCCGGGTCGTCGTCCCCGCCGGGGATCTTGGTGAGCGCATAGGTGATGTTGTCGCGGGCGTTCTGGGTCTCGCCCAGGAAGCGCTGGAACTGGGCCGCTGCGACCCGGGCCGTCAGGTCGTTCACGAACCGCGGGTCGCGCAGCAGCGCGTCCAGCAGGCTGGCGACGGCGGCGTTGCGCCGCGGGTCCGCCGTGTTCGAGTGGTTCACCTCCAGCGCGCGGCGGTACACCCGCACCGGCGCCTTGTTGGTGGCGATGGCGTCGTTCAGGTGCTTGGCCGCGCCCGGCAGGTTGCCCAGCCCCAACTCGCACTCGGCGGCCAACTCGAGCAGGGCGATGTCGGTCTTGGCGGCCCCGCCCGGCGCGCCGAACAGCATCTCGACGTGCTGCTTCGCGTTCATGTGCTTGCCGGCGTCGAGGTACACCTCGGCCAACTGGCGGCGCTCGTCGGCATGCGCGGGGAAGGCCCGCAGGAAGCCCTCGACCCCGGACGTGACGCGCGCGGGGGGGGCCGCCTCCCGGTCCGCCTTGCCCTGCTCGAACAGCAGGGCCGCGTACCGCTGGTACGCGGCCTCGTCGCTCGGCCGGAACTTGAGGTACTTCGCGTACAGATCGAGCACCTCGCCGCGCTTCGCCGCGTCCCCACCGATCCCGCTCTCGGCCTGCTCGGCCTTGGTCTTGAAGATCGAAACCTGGTTTTTGACCTGGACCCGGTGGACCCCGAAGACCGCCCCGCCGATCGCGAGGAAGACCGCGACGACGATCAGGAGCCTCTTCCAGTAGAGTGTTCGGCGCACGTTGGGAGTGCCTCGCGGGGTCCGGGCAAAAACGAAAACGGGGGTAACGATCGTTACCCCCGTCCAGCGTAGCACAAATTACCGGCCGCGAAAACCGGCGGTCACACCGCGGCGCGCTTGCGGAGCGTGCGGCGCAGCCCGAGCACCGGCAGGGCGGCCAGCGCGAGCATCAGCCCGCCCGGGGCCGGCACCGGGTTCGAGACGGTCTCGGCGCTAGCGTTGACCGTGAACGTCTTGCCGATGAGCGACTGCGGACCCGACACGGTTACGACGATCTCCTGCTGGACGGCGTAGGGCGACGGCAGGCCGGCCACCAGAGTCGAGGTTGAGGTCTGGGACGCGTTCGTGAGTACCGCCGGGTCGGTGATCCCCAGGTTAGGGGCCGCCACGCTCGGGTTGGAGGTCAGGTACCCGGCCAGCAGCCCCGAGTTCGCCGCGGTCACACCCGAGGTGGGGTTGTAGATGCGGCTGAAGGAGGACACCGTGCTCAGCGCGTTGCTCGGCAGCAGCGGGACCGACACGCCGTTGGTCAGGTTCTGCGACAGCCCGTCGCTCGTGAAATTGTCGTCCGTCACCGTGATCCGCAGGCTGTGCGGAGCGGTCGAATTGTACGCCGAGGTGATCCCGACGTTGAAGCTCGTGGACAGCGAAGCCTCGGTCGTGCCGAGGCCGCTGTTCGTGAGCGTCGAGCCGCTGCTGACCGAGTAGTACCCGCCGGGCGCGGTGAACGAGAACGGCTGGGCGAAGAAGTTGCCGGCCGTCGGCGCGCCCACGAAAAACGTGCTGCTGCCCACGAGCGCACCGGTGCCCCCGGGGCCCGCGTACTCCTCAACGAGGATCTGGACATCAGCCTTCGAACGGGCGGGCGAAGCGCAGACCGCAGCAACTACCGCGAGGCCCGCGACGGCCCACCGCAACTGGCGCAGAAACATGACGGGAAGCTCCTGATTGGAGGCTGTTGGGCGGAACGAGTTAATACGCTCCGCACGAAACACGGGCCATCCCAAAGGGACGGAAACCGGGGGTTAAGGGGAACTCCCGGACCGATTTCGCGCGAGGACTCCGCGAACTCTACTTTAAGAGAGCGACTTCGTGCCGTGGCTGTCAACCCGATTCCGCTGAGAATCGCTAAATTACTCCGCAACCGCAATGCCAATTCGCTCCCACCCGTGCGATGCGGCCCGATCCGGCGCAACTCCCGGCAGCCGAACACTTTCCCCCATTCGTGCCGGCGCATTATTCGCGCCGGGTCAAACCCGGATTTGGGCGGCGCTTCCGACCGCGACCGAGCGGCTTACAACCGCGCTTCCAAAAGCTAACAAATCGGCGGGACTGACACCCCACTTGAGCGGCCCCGCCAATCGGTACTACCATTTACTGACGGACGCGCGGGGTGCGGAGGGGGGAGACCGTGGCGGGAGCGAACGTCGTCAGCTTCGATGTCGAGGAACACCACCGCATCGAGGCGGCCGCGGCCCTAGCCTGTTCGGCGGAACTGAAGGCCGACTACGCGGCGCGGATGGAAACCGCCACCCGACGGTTGCTCGACCAACTCGCGGCGGCAAGGGTCGCGGCCACCTTCTACGTCGTTGGGGAAATCGCACGCACGCACCCGAAGCTGGTGCGCGACATTCACGCCGCGGGTCACGAGGTCGGTTCCCACAGTTGGGACCACCGCCGGGTTCACCGGTTCACTCCGAAGGGCTTCTGCGACGACGCGCGCGCCAGCAAGGATGCGCTGGAGCAGGCGAACGGCGCGCCGGTGTTCGGGTTCCGAGCGCCGACGTTCAGCGTCATGCGAGAGACCGGGTGGGCGATTGACGCCCTGGCCGACTGCGGGTTCGAGTACGACAGCTCCATCTTTCCGGTGCGGCACGACCGGTACGGGGTGCCCGACGCGCCGCGCGGGCCGTTCATCGCACAGGGGCCGGCGCGCGAGCTCCTCGAACTGCCGCCGCTGACGTACCGGGTCGCGGGCTTCAACTTGCCGGTCGCGGGCGGCGGCTACTTCCGTCTGTTCCCGCCCGCGGTGATGCGCGCCGGGTTGCGGCAGGCGGCGCGGGGGGAAGGGCCGCAGGTCGGGATGCTGTACTTCCACCCCTGGGAGTTCGACCCGACGCAGCCGCGGTTGCCGCTCGGGCGCCTGTCGCGCTGGCGCACATACGTCGGCATCGGCAAAACGACCGCGCGGCTCGCGCGGCTGCTCGCGTCGTTCCCGTTCACCCGCGCCATCGACGCGGCCCGCGCTCTGAAGGCCAGCGGCGCGGACCTGCCGCGGTTCAAGTTGCTCTGAACGCGTAACGCGCAGCCGGGTAGGGGTGCTTCACTGGCGGCGGAACCGGCGATAACCGGCCGCGGCGGCGAGGCCGATCAGCCCGCTCGCGACGGTGGTCGGCTCCGGCACCCCGCACGGCGGCGGCGGGCAGTAGCACGGCGGTACCACGATCGGTGGGGGGCTGACCGGCGGCACCACAATCACCGGCGGCACCACCGGCGGCGGCACGAACGGGGGCGGGCTGACCGGCGGCACCACCACGATCGGTGGGGGGGTGACCGGCGGCACCACTACGACCGGCGGCGGCACGTTCCACACCGGCGGGAAGAACGCTTGCGCCTCGCCCGCCCACACCGCGAACGGTGACGCGGTGAGCGTAACCGTCACGACCGGGAGCAGTTTCCGGAGCTTTCGTTTCAGACGCGCGCGATTGCTGGCCATAACGCCCTCCCTGGCTGGCTTGCCCGGTCCCTTCGGTCTGTGCGGGACGTAACGCTTTCTTCGGCGGCGACCGTTCGCCCACTTCAGGTATTTCGTCCGGGAGGCTGAACTCGCGCAGTTCTGCCCCCGGTGCCGTTTCGTGCGGAAGTGCGTGAAGTGCCGGCTGTAAGGCCGCCTGAGACGGGAAACCGTGCCGCGGCGGTTGGTGGCGGTCCGCGCGGGCCGGGCGGACCGCCGAAGAAAAGTGATGACGAAGCGTCTTCGGGGTCGCAGGAGACAGACCCCGACGAGCGTGTCAGGAGGACCACATCACATGCGCCGCATTCTGCTCGGCGGGCTCGGTATCGCGCTGGGCGCGTTCGCGCCGCCTACGTTCGCACAGCAACCGCACGGAACCGGGGCGCCGCCGGCCCGGGCGGCGGCGCTCGGTCGGCCCAGCGCGGTCCCAGAGCCGCAGCCCGAGCCGGACATCACGCAGACGGGCTTGTTCCGGCCCGGCCCGGCCCGCATCACGGCGCTCGCACCGGGCAACTTCGTGGCGCCGGCGCCGGTCATCAGTCAGCCCCCCTCGACGGGCATGCCGCCCATCGCGGCCCCCGTCACGGGCGGGATGCCGGTCTCGGGCGGGATGCCGGTCACGGGCGGGATGCCGCAAGTGTCCCCGACCGCGGCCCCCGGTAAACAGCCGAGTGTGATCGAATCGCGCGACCCGTCGGCCCGCGCCCTGGGTGCCGCCACTTACGTCCCCTCGGTCGCGCCTGGGTACGACTACCCGGTCTGCGCCGAAGACCCCACCTTCGGGGGCGATCCCGGCACCACCGCGCTCGAGCGGGTGCGGTCCCCGCGCCGCGGTTGGGTGTCGGCGGAACTGCTCATGTGGTGGAACAGCGGGACCACCGTGCCGCCGCTGGTGACCACCAGCACCCCGGCGTTCAACGGCATCCTCGGCCAGGGCGACACGCGGGTGCTGCTCGGCGGCTCGTTCGGCGACACGTTCCGCGTCGGCGGGCGCGTCGGGGCCGGGTACTGGTTCGATTGCGGCGAGTGCCGCGGGGTCGATGCCCGGCTGTTCTGGGTGGCCCCCAACAGCCAGTCGTTCGCCACCAGCACCGCGGCGTTCCCGCTGCTGGCGCGGCCGTTCAACAACGTGAACCCGGGGACCGCCCCGATCGTGCCGTTCGGGTCGGCGTCGGAGGTGGTCGCCGGGCCGGGGGTGGCCACCGGTTCGGTCGCGGCGACCCTGCGGAACACGGTGTGGGGCGCGGAAGTGAACTACCGGCAGCACCTCATGGGCGACTCGACCGCGCGGCTCGACGCGCTGGCCGGCTACCGGTACTTGAATATGAGCGACCAGCTCACCATCACCGAGCAGTTCGTGCGCACCCCGAACTCGAACATGACCGTGGGGGTGCCCGCGGTCTCGGGCGTGATCACGGACTCGTTCAGCACGCAGAACACCTTCAACGGCGGCCAGGTCGGTGTGGCCGGCACGGTGCAGCGCGGCCGCTGGTCGCTCGACTCGCGGGCCACGATCGCGTTCGGTACGGTCCACCAGCAGATCGACATCGCCGGCGGGCAGCAGCTGACGTTCGCCAACGGCCAGGTGACGACCACCCAGGGCGGGCTGCTGGCGGTGCCCGGCACCAACATCGGGCGGTTCAGTCAGGACAAGTTCGCGGTGCTGCCGGAGGTGGGGCTGAACGTCGGGTGGCAGGCCACCGAGCGGCTGAAGCTGTACGTCGGGTACAACTTCCTGTACCTGAGCAGCGCGGTGCGGGCTGGCGACACGATCGACCCGCGGGTGGACGCCGCCCGGGTGCCGAACCTGCTGCCGCCGGGGACCGCCGCGCCGGCGGCGTTCCGCCCGCTGCCGCAGTTCCACACGGACGGCTACTTCCTCACCGGCATCAACTTCGGCATGTCGTTCCGCTGGTGAGCGCGGCCCGGGTTCGTGTTCCCCTCGGGGCGGCGCTCGCCGGCGCCGCCCCGTGGCGTTGGGGCGCCCTCGCGCCGGGGGCCCGTCACGCCCCGAGCGCCTTGCGCTTCTCGGCGATGAAGGCGACGTGGTGCGGGATGTGGTTGATCGCCATGCCGATCACCTTCTCCAGCGTCTGAAACCCGCGCTTGTTGTGGTTGCCTGTGAGTTGCAGCTGCTCCGGCTTTAGCCCGCGGATGATGCGCGCCATCTGCTTGCGCGTGGCGTCGATCACCGCCAGCTCCTCGCCCGCGTCGCGCTCGGCGTACCGCAACTCCGTCACGAACAGGTTCTCGTCGGCGCCCATCAAGAGGGGCACCTCGGAGTGAAGCGCGATGACGCGCTTCATGCGGTCCGCGAGGATCGGGTCGAAGTCGCTCAGGTGGCACACCACTTCGAGCGTACTCCACTTGCCGGCGACCGGGCGGGCGGTGAGTTGCTCGCGGGTCATGCCGGCGATCGCGGCCCGCAGTTGCGCGGCCCCGGCGAGGTACTGGTCGGCGAGTTCGTGGGGAGAGGGCATACGGATGTAAAGTGAAGGAGGTAACGGTGAGAGTGAGAAGCCGCGCGTGGCTGTTCTACAGCGCCCGGGACGCGCCGGACTCGTCTTCACTTGTTGAACTGCCGTTTTTCAATTTGCGGTCGGTCAGCGTCGGCGCTCCAGCTTGGCCCGCAGGTAGGCGACCTGGCGGAGCCGAACGTCGGGCGCGGCCTCCGGGTCGTAGTCGAGCGCCCCGTAGTCCTTGGCGATGTGCTTCAGCACCAGGAACGCGCGCGTGCGCAGGAGCGGGTCGCGGCGCTCCAGCGCTTCGAGCAGGACCGGGATGGCGGCCGTGCCGCGCGTGGCCAGCTCCAGCATCGCGCCCTTGAGGGCGCCGTCGTCGGTCAGCGACTCGACCGCGCGGCGGATCTTCTCCTGCTCCAGCACCGCGCCCATCGACCCGCCGACCGGGGCACTGACCGGCGGCGGGGTGGTGCCCGAGAACGGCGAGGCCGGGGCCGGCGGCGCGGCCGGGAACGCCGGAGGCGGGGTCACCGCTTCCGCGGGCGAAGCGGCCTTCGGCTTCGCCGGGTTCGGGGCGGCCGGTTTGCTCGCGGGCGGCGCGTACCGCAGGATCGGCGGCTCCGCGGCGGCGAGATCGGGCGCCCCGCCGGCGCTCTCGGTCCTCTTCCGGGCCGCGGCGCGGGCGTCGAAGTGCCGGGTGAACCCGTCCTCCTCGAAGCTGCGGCCCAGGTACGCGTCGATGGCGATCTGGTCGTTCACCAGTTCTTGCGGGGTGCCCCGGGTCACCACCTTGCCCGCGGTGATCAGGTACACGCGGTCCGCGGTGCGGAACACCTCGCGCACGTTGTGGTCGGTGATCAGAATGCCGATGCCCGCGTTGGCCAGCTCGCGGATGTTCCGCCGGATGTCTTCGGTGGTGATCGGGTCGACCGCGGCGAACGGCTCGTCGAGCAGAATGAGCAGCGGCTCGCACACCAGGCACCGGGCGATTTCGAGCCGTCGCTTCTCGCCGCCGGAGCACCGGCCCGCGGTGTTCTTGCGCACCGTTTCCAGTTGGAACCGCGCGAGCGCCTCGTTGGCGCGCTCCCAGCGCTCGGCGCGGCTCAGCCGGCGCCCGAGCTTGCGGCTCCGCGGCAGCGCTTCGAGGATCGCGAGCAGGTTGCCCTCCACACTCAGCTTGCGGAACACGCTCTGCGCCTGGTCGAGGTACCCCATCCCGCGGCGCGCGCGCTGGTACATGGGCAGCCCGGTGACGTCCTCGCCGTTGAACGTCACCTTGCCGTCGTTGGGCTGGATCTGCCCGGTGGCCATACGGAAGCTGGTGGTTTTCCCGGCCCCGTTCGGGCCGAGCAGCCCGACGATCTCGCCCGCGTTCACGTCGAACGACACGCCGTTCACGACCGCCCGGCGGCCGTAATACTTGACCAGCCCCTCGACTTCCAGTAGCGGCATGTGCGCACTCCTCGGCTCGCTCGACGCGCGTGATTACCGCAATTGGGCAAAATCTACAAGCAGAAGTTGCGGCGCGGACGAGCGCGCCCCAGACAGCGGTAGCCGGGACAAGTGCAACTCAGCAGCGCCCCCCCGCGGGGCGAGCGCTAAACCCCGGGCCGGCCGTGCCCCCAAAATCCCGCACTCCGCGCGAACTCGCGCGCCCCAGACGGCCGATATAGCTCTGCTGTCCTGTTCAGAGGTGCGAAATGGACTTCGCGTTCTCACGCCGCGGGCTGTTCCAGGGAAGCGCGGCCGTCGGCGGCGCGCTGGCCGCCAACGCGGCCGGCGCCGGCCCCGTGGCGAGCGTGCGCGCCGCGCGGCACCCGGGCTGGGTGTTCGGCAAGATGACCGGCGCCGAAGCGCTGTGCGAAGCCCTCATCGCGGAGGGCGCGGGGTGCGTGTACGGCATCCCCGGTGCGCAGGAGAACGAGTTGTGGGACACCTTCAAGGAGAAGGGCGTTCCGTATCTTCTGGTGACGCATGAGTTTAGCGCCGCGTGCATGGCTGACGGGTACGCTCGCAGCACCGGCAAAGCCGGTGTGCTTTGCGTTGTCCCGGGCCCGGGCGTGACGAACTCGCTCACGGGGCTTGGCGAAGCGCTGCTCGACTCGTCACCGATCGTTGCCATCGTGGGCGACGTCGCGAACGGCGAAAAGGCGAAACCTTTTCAGGTTCACGCGCTCAACCAGGTCGAGCTGCTGAAGCCGGTGTGCAAGTGCGTGTACCCGGTGCAGTCGGTGGGGCAGATCGCGGCCGCGGTGCGGCAGGCGTTCGCCACCGCGACGACCGGCGAACCGGGCCCGGTCGCGGTGGTGGTGCCGTACAACCTGTTCATCGAATCGCACGACTACCGCACCCCGCCGCCCGCGGTCCCGGCGCCGCCCTTCGACGAGGCCGCGTTCGAGAAGGCGCTGCCGTTCCTCGCCGACCAGAAGCACCAGATCGGCATCTACGCCGGCGCCGGGTGCATGAGCTTCGGCGCGGAACTGGCCGCGGTCGCGGAGATGCTGCAAGCCCCGGTCGCGACCAGCGTGTCCGGGCGCGGCGCGATCAGCGACGGGCACCCGCTCGCGGTGGGGTGGGGCTTCGGGGCGCACGCGAGCGAGGTGGCGGAGAAGGCGTTCGCCCGCGATCCCAGGCACCCGCTCAAGACCGGCGTGGACACGCTGCTCGCCGTCGGGGTGAAGTTCAGCGAGGTTTCCACCGGATACTACGGCAACCCGCAGCCGAAGCACGTCATTCACGTCGACGCGAACCACTGCAACCTCGGGCGCGTGCTGAAGACCGACGTGTGCGTTCACGCGGACGCGGGCGTGTTCCTCGGGCGCCTGCTCGCGTGCGGCGACAAGCTGCGCCGCCCCGAAGACAAGCTCTTGCACAGGCGCGTTCGCGACCTGAAGGCCGAGGCGGAGAAGGAGCTGTGCGCCGTTCACCCGTCGAAGTGCGGGGTCGATCCGCTGGCGACCGTCGCGGCGCTGCGGAAGGTGCTGCCCGACGACGCGCTCCTGTTCACCGACGTGAGCGTGACCGAGCACCTCGCGGCCGAACACTTCCGCGTGTGCCACCCGCGCACCTACTTCAACCCGGTCGACAACCAGGCGATGGGCTGGAGCATCCCGGCGGCCCTCGGCGCGCAGAAGGTGCATCACGGCAAGACGGTCTCGACCCTCACCGGCGACGGCTGTTTGCTGATGAGCGCGATGGAGATCACCACGGCGGCGCGCGAGCACCTGCCGGTCAAGTTCGTGATTCTCGACGACCAGGCGTACCACTACATGCAGATGCTCCAGAGGCCCGCGTACCTGCGGACCACGGCAACCGTCCTCACGCGGCTCGACTACAAGGCGATGGCGCAAGCGTTCGGGGTCGCGTACGTGGAGGTGAACTCGCAGGCGGAGTTGGAGCAGAAGCTCCGCAGCGCGGTCTGCTTCGCCGGCCCGGTGCTGGTGCGCGTCGCCACCGACTACAGCGACCGGAAGGTGCGGTGGGTGGACGCGGTCCGCGGCCGGTACACGAAGGAACTGACCGCCGCCCAGAAGGCGCGGTTCCTCGCCCGCATCGGCTCCCGCGCGGTCCAGCTGGACAAGAAGAACGACTGACCGCCCGGCGCGGGGAGGCTCGAGAGCCGAAGCACGAAACCCGAAAGTCGGCCGCGCCCTTGAGGCACCCGGCTTCTTTCGGGTTTCGTGTTCGTGTGTGCTATCAGGCCATCCTTCTGTTCCGGCGAACCCAAGGGTCACCCGAACAGAAGGAGTACGTTCCACGGCGGGGTTTTCTCGAACTCGCACCCGAGTTCGAAGTAGTCGGTGTTATTGCGACAAGTGCGAACGATGATGGTGACGAACCCGACGGTGTCGGGGGCGTCGTGGGCGCGCACCTGGATCGGGGTGCCCGGAGCCACCGCGACCTGCGTCGCGAGTTTCAGCCCGCCGGTCGAGCGGTCGATGACGTACCCGTCGCCGGACCCGTTGCGAAACGTCGTGGACGCGAGCACCACCCGGACCGGTTGCCCCTCGCGCCGCACCGCCCCGCGGCGGTCCGCGTAGGACTGCTGCTCCGGCGGTGCCCAACTGAGCGCCTTCTCGACGGTGGTGAGCGGGGCGGCTGCGGCCGTAGCCAGTTTGGCCGGGTCGAGTTCGCGCCGGCGGGTGAGCACGTTGATTGCCATGAACATCAACGCCAGAAACGTCAAGACAGAGCCGGCCACGAACCCCCCGACAGCAATCGGAGAAAGTTCGGTCGCCCACGTCTTGACCGAGTCCAGCATCTCGGCGAATAGCATCGTCCCGCCCTTTATCGCCACTCACATCCCACCATATCGGACTCTAGCACATAGTTGGCAGGGTGCCAAAAATGGATACACATCGCGTAATCGGCACATCCCAAACGGGGCCGCGGGAATCGCCCGGGCACGAACCGGCGAACTGCACACATTCTGACAGTGAGTGCGCGCAGACCGGGCGGTTGTGGCACGGTCGTCCCGCTGTGGCGCTTTTCTCGCATCGCTTAAATACTTTTGGTGTATGACGATAGCGAAAATCTGATCGGCTTCGTGGTTCTCGGCATTGTGCTTGCAAAGATGGTATTTCGGCTCAGGATCCGGCCCGCTCTGAACATTAGCTTGTATCTTGCCGACTGGGAGTCGGGCAGTTACCATGCCCAGTGCGCGGGGCCATGGACAGCCGAACAGTCGGTGTTGGCCCGTGACTCTCGGCGGTCGGACCGCCGTACACGCCTTCCAGGGCAGGTGACGCCGTGCAACCGTTATTCGATGCCGTTTTACCCGATACGCTCCGCCCCGACCCCGAAGTGGTCGAACTCGCCCTGCTGCTGCCGTTGTGGCAGGCGATGGAACTGGAAGCCGCAGCGAGCCGCCGCGGGATGACCACCGGACAGATGCTCCGGCGGGTGATCGGAGAGTTGCTCGCCAAGCAACCGGCCGCCGCCGCTTCCTGACTGGCGTGCCGCAAACGGGGATGGGGCGTCCGCCCGCACGCACGCGCCAGGCGGACACCCCACCCCCATTTTATTCTTCT
>JBJSXS010000114.1:0-2029 GCA_046086545.1 Gemmata sp. | reverse complement strand
TCTTCACGGACTCGGCGGTGAGGTCGGTCACGGTGAGGCCGACCGCGCCCGCGGTCGCCCCGCTCGGCACCTCGGCCGGCGCCACCTCGGGCCTCATCGCGGCCCGCTCCTCTTCGCCCTTGACCTTGTCGACGTAAAACTTGCCGTCGCGCCACAGCAGCACGTCCACCACCTCGCCGACCGGCAGCGCTGCGGTGACGGTGTGCAGTTCGAGCGCGTCCTTCACGGGCGTGCCGTTGACCTTCGTAATCACGTCGCCGGCCGAGATCCCGGCCTTCGCCGCGGCGGAGTCCTCTTGCACTTTCGTGACCACCGCGCCGTTGGTGTTCCGCGCGCCGGCCCTCTTGGCGGCCGCGTCGTCGAGGTCGCGCGCCGCGATGCCGAGGGCGGGCCGCTTCACCGCGCCGCTCTTGATCAGGTCGTCCGCGATCCTCTTCGACAGGTTGCTGGACACCGCGAGGCCGACGCCCTGGAACCCGCCGGTGCGGGTCTTGATGGCGGCTGTGAGGCCGATCACCTTGCCGTCCAGGCTCACCAGCGGGCCGCCGCTGTTGCCCGGGTTCATCGCGGCATCTGTTTGGATGAAGTCCTCGAGCGCGTTCAGCTTCAGGTTGGTGCGGCTCTTGGCGCTCACGATGCCGCTGGTGACCGACCCCGTGAGGCCGAACGGGGCGCCCACCGCCAGCACGCGGTCGCCCACCTCCATCTCGTCGCTGTTGCCGAACGCGAGGAAGGGCAGGGGGTCTTTCGACTCGATCTTCACGAGGGCGAGGTCGGTCTTCGGGTCGCGGCGGATGTCCGCGGTGGTGAACTTGCGGCCGTCGTGGAGCGTGACTTCGACCGCGTCCACATCGCTGACGACGTGGTTGCTGGTGAGGACGGAGCCCGTGGGGTCGACGAGAACGCCGGACCCGAACCCGGGGTCGGGGTCCGCGCCCGCGGGGCGCTTCGGGCGGCCCTTGCCCTCGATGCACACCACCCCGGGCAGCACGCGCTTCACCACCGGGGCGAGCGACTGCCACTCGCGCCCGGGCGGCGGCTGCTCGAGCTTGGGGGCTGCCGGCTGACTGGCGAGCTGCCGCGTGGCGACCATCGCGCCGGCGATGCCCAGTGCGAGGAACCCGACGGCGACCGGCGTGCGGCTCATGGAGGCGACCCCGAGGTGCGGTGACTCGGGGTGATTATAGCCGCGGGTGCGAGGCGAGGGGCGCTCGTGGCTGCTGTCCATCTCCCCTTGTGGTGGCGGGGCGAAAATCAGGGCCGCTCGGGCAGCAGGCGGCGTTCGCCCGACTCAGGCGGCCCGGCGCGGGCCGGCGGCACCTCGCGCGTCGCGCCGGTCCGTGCGGGGGCGCGGTTCGGAGCAGCTCAGGGTGTACGCGCCGCATGCCGGGCACGGCCGGGACTCAAGTGCTTGCCGTTCGTAGTCCGTCAAGACGCCCGACCGCGTCCAGGTCAGCGCGCACGAGCCGCACGAGATCAGCCAGCGTCCCTGAGTGCCCACAACAGTCACCGCGTTATGAGTTAACCGCGTGCGCGGGTTAATAGCGTTCGGCGCCGGGCACGAGCGGCTTCTCGGGGAACCCCTTGAACCCGTGCCCGACCCAAACCCACCAGACCGCCACCGGGATGCCGTCTTCGCGGTGAACCACAATCGTCGGCAGTTCGACCCGCTCGAAGACCCCGGCGTCGGCGGGGAGCCCGTCCCCGACGAACACGAACGTGCGGCCCCGGAAGGCTTGCGCGTCGGCCACCGGATTCGGGCGCCACAGGTCGTACTGGCTGTGGCGGTCGGCCATCGCGAGGCCGAACGAGTAGGTCTCGGGGTTCCCCTTGCAGTACACGCCGAGTTCCCCGGGCAAGTTCCACACGGTGCCGGCGACCACCGGTTCTTCGCCGGTTGCGGCGCGCACGCGGTTCCGGATGACGTCCACTTCTTTGGCCAGCGACCGCCACCCGCGGAGCCGGGCGGTCGGGTCGTACTTGCGGATCGGCGCCGGCTGCGCGTCGGTGGCGGGGCCCGCGGCGCTCG
>JBJSXS010000113.1:0-4155 GCA_046086545.1 Gemmata sp. | reverse complement strand
AACCGCTTCGCGTCGGCCGCCGGATCGGGTTTCTGCGCTGCCGGCACCGCCTTCCGCTGGCAGATGAAGATCACGTCCGACGGAGCGGCCCCGCTGTAGGTGCCGTTGCGGTTGCCCTTGTACTCGGCGACCTCGACGAGCAGCAACAGCACGTCGTTGTCGGTGATGCGCCAGCGGGCCGCGAGTTTCGCGTCTGGCTTCGGGCACAGGCTGCCGGTCACGATGCTGGTCAACTCGTTGGGGTCGGCCTGTTTTTTCGTCGGGTCGGCTGTGGCGCGGGCACACTTCGCACTCACGAGCGGCGTGTCGGCCTTCTCCGGGTCGTGCCAAACCACGCCGTCGGCCGCGACCGCGACCCGCGAGCCGACCCGCTTCCCCTGGGCAATGTTCTTGTTGTTCTGATGCGCGGCGAGGACGTACCAGTCGCCCCGCGCCTCCTTCGTGAAGGCGGGTGCGGGATCGACGGCGGGTGCGGCCGAGGAGCCGAACAGGCACGCCGACAGAACGAGCCATGCGGTTCCGAGCGGTTTCATTTCGCGGTCTCCTGTTCGAGCCAACGCACCTCACGCAGCACCGTGCCGGGCTTGGCGGTGATCTTCACCGGCGAAGGGGCCGAACCGACTTTGGTCGTCATCACCGTTTGGCCGGTCATCCAGACCCGCAACTCGCCGTCCTTGCGGCGGAGATCGACGCTGAACCAGAATGGTTCGGTGACCTTCTTTTCCGGCCCTTCGATCTTTCCTCGATAAGGCACATCGTTGCCGTGGGCGGTCTGATCGCCGAGCGTAGCGGTCGGGTAGCGGAAGAGGTCGGCTCGCGTCTGCGTCGCGCCCTTCACCTTGTCCGGCGTCACCGCACCGAGTTCGAGCACCTTTCCGTCACCGAGATCGACCTTCACCGCGCCCGGTTCGACGGCCATGAACCAGAACCGCAGCCGTTGCCACTTCGCATCGGCGGACAGGCTCCCCTCTTCCTTTTCAGCGGTCCACAGCGGGCGCTTGCCTTGTCCGCTGGGGCCGACCGTCAAGTTCCTGGCAGTCGCCTTGTCGCCCGCGGTGAAGCCTTCCTCGCGCATCAGGACGTAGAGCTTGTCGGATTCTTCGCGATAGCCGTCGATCATCGTTCCCTGTTTGACGCCGGGCCGGGCGCGGCTGTTGTCGAGCGCCAGGGAAATGTCTTTCCCACTTTTCATGTTGAGCGTGATGCGGAGTTCGTCGCCGTCGATGCGATAGGCACCGTTCAAGGGAAGCGGGGTGTCTCCGTCGCGAAAGAGCGGATGGTTCCTCTTCGGGTTCAGCAGATGAATTCGCTTGGGCTCCTTGGCCGGATCGAGTTTGATCTGGTCGTCGTTGTGCATGAAGCCGGCGCTGCCGAACACCTGATAGCGGAACAGGTTGTCGGTGATGGTGATTTCAGCCGGCCCCTTGCCTCCGAGCGTGGCGTCGTAGCCGTCGTCCTGCCACGACAGGAGAATCCAGCGGCCCTGCATCGCCTTGAGGTCGGCGGCCACCTTGTCCTTGTCTTCGGCGAACGCTGGAGCGCCCAACCAGGGAAGAGCCAGACACGCGCCGGAAGCTCGGAGGAACCGGCGTCGAGTGGTTGAGGAACTTGTCATGGCAGTCATTCCTTGGGGATGCTTGAAACCTCAGGCCAGCAATTCATCCAGCGTGCGTCGGCTCTCGCCGAAGCCCTTCGCCTCGACGCTCATCCGTTCGGCGATCGTGCGGAGCAGGTCGGACACGCACGCCGGGTTCTTGCCGAAGCCTTTGTTCACGGGTGGCGCCTTGCCCTCGACGGCGATCACCGGCGCCTGGTTGTTGAACGCGAGATGCCGGCCCTGCACGAACCCCAGCCCCTCGCCGCCCGCGAGCAGGAGCGGCAGGTTGTCGCTCCGGTGGAACGCGGGCCACGACATCCCGCGGCCAAAGAAGACGGCCGTGTTGCGGAGAAGGTCCGCTCCGCCCTCCTTCGCCGCGCTGAGTCGTTCGAGGAACCGGGCCAGCCGCTCGTGCCACCATGTGTCGTACGCACTCAGCACTCCGAACGCCTTCGGCTCGGCGGTCTCGACCTTATCGTTCGTGTTGTGCCCCTGCCCGTGCCAGTCCCCGCCGAGCGACTTCAGGGGACCGCCGCCCTCCGAGCGGGTCGAAGTGAACGTGACCACCCGCGTGCTGTCCGTTTGCAACGCGAGGTAGATCAGCTCGAACATCGTGTCCACGTAGTCGTCCTGCTGATCGCCCTTGTAGGGGTCGGCGTTCAACGTCAGCCGCTTCTCGTCCGCGGCGGCCTTCGGCGTCTCCTGGAACGCGAGGTCGGCCTTCACCCGCTTCTCGACGGCGCGGACCGATTCGAGGTACTCGTCCAACTTCCGCTCGTCGCCCTTGCCGAGTTTGCCCCGCAGATCGGCGGCCTGTTCGGAGACGAGGTCGAGCACGCTCGCACGGTGCTTCAACCGGCCGTGCGGGTCCGCCCCGACCAGTTCGTCGAAGATGTTCTTCAGGTCGAAGTCGGCCAGCACCGGCTCGCCCTGCCGATTGAAGGAACTGGTCATCCGCCCGCCGTCGGCACCGACCACGAGGCTCGGCCACCGCGTCTGCTTGCCGACGGCCTCGGCGATGTGCTGGTCGATAGAGATCGTGTTCGGCCGGACGGCGGTGTGCTTGCTCGCGACTTCGCTGTTGACGTTCCCGGTGAGCATGTGAGCCCACTCCTCGTGCCCACCCTTCACCTTGAAGTGCTGAAGGCCCGACAGAACGGTAAGCCGGTCGCGGACCGGGGCGAACGGCTTGAGCGAGGGCGTCAGCTCGTAGTTGCGACCCGTCTTGGCCGGGTGGAACTGCCACATGTTCACCCCGTTGGGGACGAACACGAACACGGCCCGCTTCGGGGTCTTTGAGACCGGAGCCGCGCCCGCAAACGCTTCGAGCCACGGCAGCGCAAGGCACACGCCGGAGGCACGCAGGAAGTTACGACGTGTGGTGGAGGTTTTCATTGCTCTTGTTTCTCTCTTGCGTGAAGTCAGGTACAGTGCCTGTAGATCAATCCGCCCCAGCTGGAGCCCTTTGCTGTGAATACGCAAGTCTTTCGACCGCAACGCTGGTTGGGGGCGTCTACCCTCGCCAGCAGCATCCCCATAATCTGCAGTGCGTTTTCTCCCAACCTATGGGAACCGCTCTTGCAGCATGACCGCGGTTTCTTTTGGTTTGCACCGTTCCTGGCGCACGGTTTTGGAGTGCTCATGTTGCTCAATGGAATTAGTTTGCTTTGCCATCGCGTGACGCTCTCGCCGAGAGGAATCACGTACTCCGGCGGCAGCCAGATCGAATTCACGTTGAACTGGGACAACGTGCAATCCTGGACCTATCGCGACAAGCTGCCGATCCATCACGAGCCGTCGGAGGGCGGCCCCCAAAGGCTGGTGTGGGCCTCTGACCCGAATATCTACTTCGCGCTCACGGATGGCCGAGTCATCACCCTTTCCAAGAGCATTGTGACCGCTGCCTGCCTGCGCCAAATCCATGAGCACGTTCGCCTTGCTCTAGCTGACCGCGAGAGGCGCGTGTAGCGCGATGGGACCGAGCAGCCGACAAGCCAATCCCAGTCAGGCGATCCCGACGCGCACAAGAAGCTATTCCTTCCCGACCGACTCATTTACTCCGGAACGGCTCGGAGAGCACCATCGCAAGAAGCAGGGCACGCACCCCGCCGCCGTATTTCGCCGCCGCAGTCCGGATGGTCTTCAGGTGGACCTCATCGCCGTAGTCAAGGCTGCGGCCGAGGACGTAGGTGTAGAGCCGCTGCGAGAACGCGACCGCGAACCGGCTTTCCAGTTCTCCCTGTGCCATCAACTTGCGGAACTCGCTGAAGTTGGCGAAGGTGGCCTTGTCCGGCAGCGTGCCGCTCGAATCGAAGGCAACGAGCTTGCCCTGCTTGTCGCGTTTCGGTTGCCCGTACATGTCGAATCCGTCCCACACGAAGCCGAGCGGGTCGATGCGCTGGTGGCAGACGGCACAGGTGGCGATCGTGCGGTGTTTGTCGAGGTGCTGCCGGGCGGTGAGCGCCCGCAGGCTCTTGTCTTCGGCCAATTGCACGTCGAGGGGCTTGATGTCCACGTTCCCCGGCGGGGACGGGATGGCGATGCCGAGGAACCGCTCG
>JBJSXS010000112.1:0-9621 GCA_046086545.1 Gemmata sp. | reverse complement strand
CCTTGCCCATCTTCTCGAACGCAAACTGAGCGAGTTTGGCGACATTTTCACGAACGGAAACGTCGGTCACGCAGTACGCCCCCCGGCGCCCGGTGCCCGCGAGGATCTCGTCCAGAGCCGCCTTGAGTTCCGACTCGTGGCGACTGGCGATGACTACGTCCGCCCCGGCTTCGGCGAAGCCGCGGGCCATCGCCTTGCCGAGACCCTTGTTACCGCCTGTTACGAGGGCGACGCGGCCTGTCAGGTCGAAGAGCTTGCCGACCACGGGCGCTCCCCCGCGTGTATAGTTCGTATGCATTTAGATTAGCGGAGTGCCTGGAATCGCCGCAAGTGAAAAGTGTCACAAAGATGTCGCGGGTTCCAAAATCGGCAAGTCGCTGGTCGGAAAGTCGGAATCGAAGCGGTTATTACTCCTCCGAAGATCTACGACCTCCGGCCGGTCGTCGCTGGTCGCGCCTCAGGGAACGGTGACCTGCACCTGGCCCTGCTTGCGCAGTTTGGCAATGAGTTCTGCACGGAAGTCGTCGGTGTACGTGTCGAGTACTTCAGTCGCGGCCTTGTCGTATGAGGTAGGCGTGCCCGGTTTGCGGTCGGTCACCTGGAGGATGTGGAACCCGAAATCGGTTTCGATCACGCCGCTCAACTCATTGACTTTAAGTGCGAACGCGGCTTTCGCGAACGGCTCCTCCACGATCCCGCCTTTGCGGTAGATGGTGCCGATGTTTCCGCCCGCTGTCGCACTCGGGCAGTGAGAGTATTTTTCCGCTGCGGCGGCGAATTCGAGTTTGCCCGCGGCGATCTCCGCGCGGAGCGCTTCGAGCTTTTCCCGGGCCGCGACGCGCTCGGCGGGCGTCGCGTTCTTGCCGGCGCGGATGACGATGTGCCGCACCTTCACCTCGACGCGGTCGAAGTGGTCCTTGTTGGCCGTGAAGTACGCTTTGAGTTGCTCCTCCGGGGCGTTCAGTTTCACATAGCCGGTGAGCTGAAGTGCGGTGGTCCAGGCCTCTTTCACCTGCGCTTCCGTCTGGCCGGTTTCCTTGTAGAAGTCCGCGAGCGACTTGCCGTCGGCCCTGAGTTTCTCGCCGTACGCTTTCAGTTGCGCGTCGATCTCGGCCGGATCGACCTTCGGCCCGTTCTTGCGGAGGAACTGCCGCAGGAGCAGGTCGTCCACCATGTCGGACAGCACCTCGATCCGCATCTGGCGCTTCTGCGCCGCGGTCAGCGGGGTGAGCGGCAGCGTCGCCTTCAGCAGCGTGTCCACGTCCGCGAGCGAGATGGTGTCGCCGTTCACGGTCGCGGCGACGCTGGCGTCGGGTTTCGGCGGCTGCGCGAGCGCGGTCGCGCAGAAAGCGAGCGCGGCGCCGGCGAGAACGTGGCGCATGGCGTGAACCCCGTTGTGAAGAGAAGCCGGAAGCGGCTCCGCCCGGTGCGGCGAACCGCAGCGTATACCGGGCCCGGGCGGGCGCCGCAAGGGCGTGTGCGTCTGCTATCATGGTGTCATGCGAAGGCCGCTGCCACCGCCGCTGCTCGACGTCCCCCCGGAGGCGCAACACCGGGTCGCGCTGTTACGCGACGTGCCCGCGGGCGAACTGCTGGTCCACGAGATTTACCTGAGCGTGCAGGGCGAGTCGACGTTCGCCGGGCTGCCGTGCGTGTTCGTCCGCACCTCGGTGTGCGACCTGCGGTGCAAGTGGTGCGACACCCCCCACGCGTTCAACCAGGGCGTGCGGATGACCCGCGCGCAGGTGCTGGCGGAGGCGCTGCGCCACGGGTGCCCGCTGGTCGAGATCACCGGCGGCGAACCGCTGCTGCAACCCGGCGTGCTGCCGCTCATGACCGCACTGGCCGACGCGGGCAAGACGGTGCTGCTCGAAACCAGCGGCGCGCACGACGTGGCGCCGGTCGATCCCAGGGTTCACATCATCCTCGACCTGAAGTGCCCGGACAGCGGCGAGGCCCATCGCAACCGCTGGGCGAACCTCGCCGCGCTGAAGCCGAGTGACCAAATCAAGTTCGTGATCGCGTCGCGCGCGGACTGGGACTGGGCCGCGGCGACGGTTCGCGAGCACCGCCTCGACGAGCGGTTCACCTGCCTGGTGAGTTGCGTGTTCAGTTCCGTGGCGCCGGCGGAGGTGGTGGGCTGGCTCGTCGAGTCCGGGCTGTACCGGGTGCGGGTGCAGTTACAGCTGCACAAGTACATCTGGGAGCCGACCGCGCGGGGCGTGTGAGCGGCTCGTGTACAAGTCCCGGTCGGCTCGCGCCATCGGCGCCGGCGGTTCTGCGTTCCGGAACGGTGTCGCGGTGCGCCGTCGTGTTCGATGACGTGCCCGAGGTGAAGCTGACCACGCGTCCCGGGCGGCACCGTGTGGCCGCCGGGGGACGGGTGGCGCCGTCCCCGGCTGGGCGCGTTCGCTACATTAACGCGAACGCACCCAGCCGGGGATGGCGCCACGCGCCTTTCGGAGCCAGTCACATGCCCGCGACGCAGACCATCGTTGACCGCTACACCGCCGCGTTCTCGGGCTCGAAGCAGCGGTTCGAGGCCGCGAAGGGGCTGTTCCCCACCGGGGTCACGCACGACGCGCGCATGATGGACCCGTTCCCGGTGTACGTCACTCGCGCCGGGGGCGCGCACAAGTGGGACGTGGACGGGCACCAGCTCACCGATTACTTCGTCGGGCACGGCTCGCACATCCTCGGGCACTGCCCGGACGACGTGGTGAAGGCGGTCCAGGAGCAGATGGCGCGCGGCACGCACCACGGCGCTTGCCACGACGCCGAGATCGAGTGGGGCCAACTGGTCCGCAAGCTGATCCCGACCGCCGAGCGCGTGCGGTTCACCGGCAGCGGCACCGAGGCCACCATGATGGCGCTGCGGCTGTCGCGGCTGTACACCGGGCGCGCGAAGTTCCTGAAGTTCCACGGGCACTTTCACGGCTGGCACGACTACGTAACCGTGAGTTCCGACCCGCCCTACGACGCGCCCGGCGTGCCCGGGGTGCCCGACGACGTGGCCCGGCACTGTGTCGCGATCCCGCCCAACGACCTCGCCGCCGTCGAGGATGCGCTCAAAAAGGACCCGCAGATCGGGGCGGTGATCCTCGAGCCGACCGGCGGGCACTGGGGCGCGGTGCCGATCCGCGGCGAGTTCCTCAAGGGCCTGCGCGAGGTCTGCTCGCGGCACAACCGGCTCCTGATCTTCGACGAGGTGATTACCGGGTTCCGCGTCGCGCCGGGCGGCGCACAGGCGTTCTACGGCGTCGCACCGGACCTCACCTCGTTGGCGAAGATTCTGGCCGGCGGGCTGCCCGGCGGGTGCGTCGCGGGGCGCGCCGACGTGCTGGCGTTCATCGAGCCGCGCCCCGGCAAGCCGAAGATGAAGCACCCCGGCACCTACAACGCGAACCCGCTGTCGGCCGCCGCGGGCATCGCGGCGCTCACGCGGGTCGCCACCGGCACGCCCTGCGATCGGGCGAACGCCGCCGCGGTGCGCCTCCGCAACAAACTCAACTCGCTCTTCGAGTCGGCTGATTGGCCGTGGGTCGCCTACGGCGACTTCAGCATGGTTCGCGTGGTGCCGAACTACACCGGCCCGCGCCCCTCGCCGGACGCTGGGCTGAACGACGGGCTGGTGCCCTTCAACGGGGACGTGAGCAGGCTCGACGGCCCGAAGAACATGAAGCTGTATTCGGCGCTGCGCCAGGCGATGCTGCTGAACGGCGTTGACTGGTGGGGCTTCGCCGGGATGACCAGTTGCGCGCACACCGACGCGGTGATAGACCACACGGTTGCGGCGTTCGAGCAAAGTCTGGGCGCGATCCACGCCGAAGGGCTGGTGTAGACCCCGCTCGCGGCTCCGGTGCGGGGCCTGACAAAGCGCGATTTAACCGCTCGCCTTTCGGCGCGCCGCGCGCCATACTAGGTTAGCTCCGCTGCCCGCCCCCGCCCCGCACCCACCCTGAAACCGCAACCCATGGCCTCCCTCAACCGTCGCGCTTTTTTCGGCGCGTCAGCCGGCGGGTTAGCCGCCGCCCTCGTTGCCGGGCACGGCACCAGCGCCGATGTGTCGGTCGCCCCGCCGCCGCGCCGCGTCGGCGGCTCGGTGCCGACCAACCTGGTGCCGCAGGACACTCTGTTCCTAACGTGGCAGCGCGACCCGACGACCACCGTCACGGTCCAGTGGGTCGGGCCGGCACAGGCGAACGCGTCGAGCGTGCGCGTCGGGCCGCGGGACGGCGCCGCGTGGACCGCGACCGCGCCCGTGGTCACCAAGCCGTTCGGCCCGACCGACCTGAAGGTCCACCGCGCCGAGGTGACCGGCCTGACGCCCGGCACCGAGTACGTGTTCCAGATCGGGACGCAGATCCAGACGTGCCGGTTCCGCACGATGCCGGCAAAGGCCACGAACACCTTCCAGTGGGTGTCCGGCGGCGACTGCGGCACCGGGCCGCACGCGATCGGCACCAACATGATTGCGGCCAAGCAGGAGCCGTATTTCGCGCTGATCGGCGGCGACCTGGGCTACGACAACGGCACCTCCGCCCGGACCGCGATCCAGTTCCTGCAGAACTACTCGCGGCACATGATCGACCCGAAGGGCCGCCTGATCCCGATGGTCACCTGCCTCGGCAACCACGAGGTGAAAGGCGGGTACAAGGGCGCGCGGGCGGACGCCGCCTACTACCTCCCGCTGTTCGACGGGCTGTACAAGGACACCACCTACGCCGCGCTGGACTTCGGCGACTACCTGAGCCTGATCCTGCTCGACAGCGGGCACGTCTCGCCCATCGGCGGGGACCAGGCGGACTGGCTCGCGAAGGCGCTGGCCGACCGGCAAGAGCGGACGCACCTGATCGCGGCGAACCACGTGCCCGCGTACCCGTCGTTCCGCCCGCCGACGGCGTCGGGCGGCGGCCTCGCGGGCGCGCTCGGGGCGCTGGGCGTGAGCGGGTACAAGGAGAAGCCCGGCGGCACCGGTGACGAGAACCGCAAGTACTGGTGCCCGCTGTTCGAGCGGTACGGGGTGGACGCGGTCCTCGAGCACCACGACCACACTTTCAAGCGCACGCACCCGCTCACCGGCGGGCTCGTGGACAAGTACGGGGTGCCGTACCTGGGCGACGGCTCCTGGGGTCAGTTGCGCCCGCCCGCCACGCCCGACAAGCGCCCCTACCTCGCCTCCGTCGCGCAGGCGTACCACATGACCGTTCACCGGCTCGAAGGCGCGTCGCGGTACCATGTCGCGCTGGAGGAGAGCGGCAAGGTGGCCGACGTGTACGGCACGCACGGCAAGCGCCCCGCGAAGCGCGGGTGACGTACGGTCCGCCGCGAGCCCGAGGCGAGCGCTCGCGGGATGGGTTCGGTAACGAGAATTGCAGCCGCGTCCCGGCGCCGCGCCGGGAGCCACTTCCGCGCCCTTCCAGCCGATCGCGCACCACGGGGCGATCGGTAACCGGCGCGTCCCCTCTCGTCCGGCGGCGGCGAGTGCCCCGGGAACTAACCGCACGCGGCCCACCGCCGCGAGGATCCGGTAGAGCCGGCACCTCGGCGGGAAACCGGACGGGTGTCCCCGAGGTGATACACTAACCCCCATGAGTACCACCGCCACGTTCCCGGTCGCGAAGGCGACCGCTCTTCCCCCACACGACCACGCGGCGCTCGTCGCGCGCATGAGGGCCATTGTCGGCAACGACAACGTGCTCACCGCGGCCGCGGACATGGCCGTGTACGAGTGCGACGGGTTCACCATCGCCAAGACCAAGCCGAACGTCGTCGTGTTCCCGACGACCACCGAACAGATCGTCGGCATCGTTAAGGTGTGCAACGAACTGGGCTTAAACTTCATCGCCCGCGGGGCCGGCACCAGCCTCGCGGGGGGGTGCGTGCTCGTCGGCGGCGGGGTGATGATCGCGCTCGCCCGCATGAAGCGCATCCTCGAAGTCAACACCCGCGACCGGTACGCGGTCGTGGAACCGGGCGTCGTGAACGTGTGGCTCACCAACGCGCTCAAGCCGCACGGCCTGCACTACGCCCCGGACCCGTCTAGCCAGGGCGCGTGTACCATCGGCGGGAACGTCGCCACCAACAGCGGCGGCCCGCACACGCTCAAGTACGGTGTGACGGTCAATCACATCTTGGGCGTCGAACTCGTGCTGCCCGACGGGCGCGTGGTCGTGCTGGGCGGCCCCGCCGAGGACTCCCCCGGGTACGACCTCGTCGGGACCGTCGTCGGCAGCGAGGGGACGTTCGGTGTGGTGTCCAAGGTGTGGGTGCGGCTCACCAAGAACCCGGAGGCGTACCGCACGCTGCTCGGCATCTTCGAGACCATCGACGACGCGACCAACACCATCAGCGACATAATCGGGGCCGGCATCGTGCCCGCCGCGCTGGAGCTACTCGACCGGACGATGCTCTCGGCGGTCGAGGCCGCGTTCAAGTTCGGGTTCCCGCTCGACGCGGACGCGGTCGTCATCATGGAGGTGGACGGCCTCGCCGCCGGCTTGCAGGAAGAAGCGGACCGCATAGAGGGCATCGCGAAGAGGAACAACGCGCGAGAGGTGCGCAAGGCGAACACCGAGGCCGAGCGCGTGGCGCTCTGGAAGGCGCGGAAGCAGGCCTTCGGCACCATCGGGCGGCTCGGCTACCCGAGCTACTGCACACAGGACGGCGTGGTGCCGCGAACGAAGCTCCCCGAGATCATGCGCCACATCCAGGCGACCGCGCGGAAGTACAAGCTCGGCATCTGCAACGTCTTCCACGCCGGCGACGGGAACGTCCACCCGATTCTGATGTTCGACGAGCGCGACCCGGCGCAGGTGAAGGCCGTTCTCGACGCGAGTCACGACATCCTTTCGGAGTGCATTAACCTCGGGGGCAGTGTTACGGGCGAACACGGGATCGGGGTCGAGAAGATCGACTTCATGCCGCTCATGTTCACGCCGGACGACCTGCACTACATGGTGCGGCTGCGCACCGCGTTCAACCCCGACGGGCGGTGCAGCCCGGGCAAACTCCTGCCCACCGCAGGCGGGTGCGCCGAACCCAGCGCCGTCGCCCAGACCAAGCCCGGGCGGCGCGCTGCGGTGTGACGCGGCGCGTATCATCGCGGCTGGCCATCCCGAGGGCCACGCATGATCTTCGGACTTGCGAGCTTTGCGCACGACCACACCGAGCGGCCACGCCCCCGGTGACCGTGCGCCTGGCACTCAACAGGCTTCCTGCCGAACTGCTCTCACATTTGTCGGGGTTCGCGACGTGTGGTCCGGCTGGCGCGCTCGCCTTGGAGTCGATTCTCCCGCCCCGTCGCGGCCCTTTATGGTGTTACGGGTGCCATGTTGGACACACCTGTCCGTACCGACTGCCCCCCCCCCGGAACAGGTTGCGTGGCTGGTGTGGCCTCTGACGGGATCGAACTGGGTATCTGCGCGGCCGTTGTGTACGCCGCGGCTCGCTGGTTTTGCTGCGTTCGGGTGCGAGCCATAAAGAGGCTCTCGCGTATCCCCCGACCGGAGGCACGACAGCCGCTTTGTCACTGTCAACTGGGCAACTCACCCCTTCATTTCGCCCGGGTTTAATTTTCCTGTGTGGCGCGAAAATTCAACCCGGGCACGCGCGGCGCGAATATTCAGCACGGGCGCGTCGAACGCAAACTGGCGCGAACCCGTCCTGCTCGCATTTTGTGTTCTACAGTTGAATGTATTGCGCCCACGCGGATGGTTGAATCGCGTTGCTGCGGTCGCCAGAGATACAAATGGAATCACCCCAAATCACGCTTTCGCTCGCTGGACCGGATGGGGCGGGCCCGCGTAAATGGACCTCATCCTGTCACCTGCGCATCGGCCGTCTACCGGAGCTTGAGATCGCGCTCGATGATCTGTCGGTGAGCCGGGTACACGCCGAGGTGTACCTGGCCGACAACGGCTGGGTCGTGCGCGACCGCGGCAGCTCCAACGGGACCGCCCTGAACGGCGCTCGCATCGGCCGCACCCCGCAGCCGGTGAAGGTGGGCGACACGATCCAGACGGGCTCGCTGCGGTTCCAGGTGGAGTCGCTTCAGGTGCGCCCGGTGACGGTGCGCCTGGCCGGGTCGACCGTGTGCGTGGAGGCGACCGCGCGCCGCGGCGCGGGCGACGCGGACCTGGCCGACAGCGGCACGTCCGGCGAGCTGCGCGACTACCTCCGGGTGGTGCGGGCCGCGCACCGACTGGCCGAGGCGCCGCGGGTCATCGAGGCGCTGCAGGACGTGCTGAACCGGGCGCTCGCGTTCTTCCGCGCGCGCCGGGCCGGGGTGTTTCTGCTGGACGAGATCACCGGTCAAATCGCGGTGCGGTGCTTCGCCGCCCGTCCCGGCGACGGGGCCGCACGCGCCCCGGGCAAGACGCTGCCCGCGATCGCGCTGCGGCGGCGCCAGTCCCTGCTGTTCAAGGACCGGACCGAGGCCGCCCACCACCAGGCGGACACCGCGATGCGGGGCGAACTGGACTCGGCCGTGTGCGCGGTCCTGAGGGCCCCGGAGCGTGCGTTCGGTGTCGTCTACCTGGACCGCGGGGTGGACGAAGAGCCGTTCACCGAGGTCGACCTGAACCGGGCCGACACGCTGGCCGACGCGGTCGCGCTGGGGCTGGACCGGCAGTACCTGGTCGAGCGCAACCGGACCATGTTCGTGCAGACGGTGACCGCGCTCGCCGAGGCGGTCGAGATGCGCGACGAGTACACCGGCAACCACACGCAGCGGGTCACCACCTACGCGATGATGCTGGCCGAGGAGATGGGCCTGCCCGACGACGACCGGCGCCAGCTCCAGGTGGCGACCCTGCTCCACGACATCGGCAAGATCGCCATCGACGACCAGGTGCTGCGGAAGCCCGGGCGCCTGTCGGACCACGAGTTCGCGGCCATGAAGACGCACGTGGTTCGTGGCGCCGAGATCGTGCAGATGATCCCGGGCCTGGCGTGGGCGCTGCCGGTGGTCCGCGGCCACCACGAGCGGTGGGACGGGCGCGGGTACCCGGACGGCCTGAAGGGCGAAGAGATCCCGCTCGCGGCCCGCGTGGTGTCCGTGGCCGACGCGTTCGACGCGATGACCTCGGACCGCCCGTACCGGGCCGGGATGCCGGCGGCCCGCGCGTTCGCCGAACTGCAGGCCGGGGCCGGCACACACTTCGACCCGCTGTGCGTCGAGGCGTTCGCCCGGATCCGGCCCCAGATCCAGACCCTGCTGGAGCGCGAGGCGGCCGAGCGCCGCGGGTCCGAGGGCGGGACGAACACCCTGTCGCGAAAGGAACTCGAGCGCGAGCACGCGGCGCAGTTCGGGAACTCGTACCAAGCGGTCACCCGCACCGTGTTTCCCGAGAAGGCCCGCACGCAGGTGCCACTGTCTGCCCCGTCCCCGCCGGCGCCCCAGGCGGGCGACTGACGCGCCCGCCCTTCGTATAATGCCACGGTTGCACCACCTACACCCCAAGCGCAACCGTGGCCGACTCCCTCACCATCGACCGAACGACACTCCCCGTCGAGCGCCCCGCGAGCGCCGCCGACCTGTGCGCGCTCGTGACCCGCACGCGCGCCGCGAAGCACGGGCTGTACCCGGTGGGCGGGCGCACCGCGCTCGATCGTTTCGGT